>CAYRBW010000015.1:0-24295 GCA_964422575.1 uncultured Limnohabitans sp. | reverse complement strand
GTGGCACAACGGATGCCAAAGTCAGCCTGACCATCACGGCGGTCAACGATGCGCCAGCGGCTGTGGGCGATGTGTTCGCTGCAGCCGAAGACAGCACCACCGTTTTCACAGCGCAAGATTTGCTGGCCAATGACACAGACAACGACAGGGTCACCGACGCTGATGTGCTTAGCATCACTCGCGTTTTTGCCTCCCAGCACTGCACCGCCACGCTCAACGCTGATGGCACCATCAGCCTCACCCCTGATGCCAACTACCATGGCAATGTGCGTTTCAGCTACGAAATCACAGACACCCAAGGTGCCACCAGCACGGCCTTTGTGGTGGCTGGGGTCAACGCGGTCAATGACGCGCCTGTGAGTTATGCAGACAGTTTTGACAGTTTGGAAGACAGCATCGTCACGCTCAACCAAGCCGACTTGTTGGGCAATGACACGGACGAAGACATGGCCACCGACGGCGATGTGCTGCGTGTGGCCACGGTGAGTAACGCCACGAACGGACAGGTGCGGTTGCTGCCCAACGGGAAAATTGAGTTTGTGCCGGATAACAACTTTCACGGCACGGCCACATTTGACTATGTGGTAAGTGACAGTTTTGGAGCCACAAACCTGAGCACCGTGACCCTGCAAGTGGGGGCTGTGAACGATGCGCCTGTGGTGGTGAACGAGACCGTCGCGACCACTGAAGACACCCAGTACGCCATCACCGCCGCAGCGCTGCTGGCCAACGACAGCGATGTAGACGTGCTCACCGATGAGCAGATACTGTCCATCACGCAGGTGCAAAACGCTCAACATGGTGTGGTGGGCATGGATGTGAACGGACGCATCACCTTCACGCCCGATGCCCATTTTCATGGCACGGCGAGTTTTGAGTATGTGGTGAGTGATGGAATGGGCGCAGATGGGTTGCGCACAGGTACGGTGACGCTGAATGTACAAGCCGTCAACGATGCACCAGTGACGCAGGGCGAGGCCGCTACCACCGCCGAAGACACGGCCATCGTGTTCACCCAAGCCGAGCTGCTGGCCAACGACAGCGATGTGGATGTGGCCACCGATGGGCAAGTGCTACGCATCAACGCAGTTAGCGGGGCAACCAACGGCACGGTGACGATGCTGGCCAATGGGGATGTCCGGTTTGTGCCCAGTGCCAACTACCACGGCCCCGCAGAGTTCACCTACACCGTGAGTGATGGCAACGGTGGCACAACGGATGCCAAAGTCAGCCTGACCATCACGGCGGTCAACGATGCGCCTGTGGTGGTGGACGAAATGGTTGAGGCCACGGAAGACACGCCTTTTTACATCGAAGCGGCAGACTTGCTCGCCAACGACAGCGATGTAGACACCGCCACCGATGGGCAGGTGTTGGGCCTGAGTGCGGTCAGCGCCATTGCGGGCCAAACCCATGGCAGCGTGAGTTTGGTCACGCAAGCGGACGGCACGCAGCAAGTGCAGTTCACGCCTGATGCCAACTACCACGGCACAGCCAAGTTCCACTACACCGTGAGTGATGGCCATGGCGGCTTCACCACAGCCACTGCCACCGTCAACATGGCTGCCGTCAACGATGCACCGGTGACGCAGGGCGAAACGTATTCAAGCCATGAAGATACAGGTCTGATCTTTACGCAAGCTCAGCTCTTGGCGAATGACAGCGATGTGGATATGGTCACAGACGGTCAAGTACTCAGCATCAACCGTGTGGGGCAGGTCGAACACGGCACGGTGTGGCTGGATGCGCAAGGCAACTTGCGGTTTGTGCCTGACGCCAACTATCACGGGCCAGCCAAGTTCACCTATTGGGTGAGTGACGGGGCGGGCGCAGAAACATCTGCCACGATGAACCTGATCATAGCGTCAGTGAATGACGTTCCCGTGGCGCAAGGTGAAGCCACCAACACCACAGAAGACACCACGCTGTCCATTGATGCAGATACCTTGCTCGCCAACGACAGGGATGTAGACACCGCTACCGATGGACAGGTGCTGAGCATCAGTGCGGTTAACAATGCCGCACATTGCACGGTCACCTTGGTCACGCAGACGGACGGTACGCAGCGCATCACTTTTGTGCCGGATGCCAACTTCCACGGTACAGCCACGTTTGACTACACCGTGAGTGACGGCAACGGTGGCACCGCGATAGCCACCACCGTGGTGAACCTGAGTGCGGTGAACGACGCACCCGTGACCACGGGCGAGACCGCCACAGGCGATGAAGACAGCACACTTGTGTTTGCATCACACGATTTATTGGGAAATGACCGCGATGTGGATGCGATCACAGACGGTCAAGTGCTGCGCATTAGCCGCGTGGGTAGCGCCACGCATGGCACGGTGAGCTTAGATGCACAGGGTCAAGTGCGTTTCACACCCGATGCGAACTACAACGGGCCTGCCCAGTTTATGTATTGGGTGAGCGACGGTTTGGCGGCAGACGGTGCAGGGGCTGAAGTGTCTGCCACGGTCTCGCTCACCATCCTTGCGGTGAACGATTTGCCTGTGGTGACGGGTGAGACGGTCAACACGAATGAAGACACCACACTGTTGTTCAACCCCGCCACCTTGCTGGCCAACGACACCGATGTGGACGTGGCGACAGACAGGCAGACATTGAGTATTACAGCCGTGAACAACGCCATGCATGGCACGGTGGCTTTGGTGACGCAACCCGACGGCAGTCAACGCATTGCCTTCACGCCCGAGGTCAATTATTTCGGGGTGGCGAGTTACCAGTACACCGTGAATGACGGCAACGGAGGCACGGCCACCACAACCGTGGTGGTGAATTTGACAGCCGTGAATGATGTTCCAAATGTAATGGCAGACACGTTCAACGCCACGGAAGACACGCCGTTGACGTTGTCACAAACTACATTGCTTAGCAATGACAGTGATGTGGACAATCCCCACGCAAATTTGCATATCGTGGGGGTCAGCAATCCTACTCACGGCAACGTGTCCTTGAATGCAGATGGCAGCATCCTCTTCGAGCCAGTATTGGATTATTTTGGTGTCGCCACGTTCAACTACACAGTGGGTGATGGAGCGGGTGGTTTCAGTGTAGGCACAGCAACGCTCAACATCGCTCCCTTGAATGACAGCCCTGTGGCTGTAGGCGAGAGCCTTGTTTTGAACGAGGATGAAATAGCAATCGTGTCGGTGGCCAGTTTGTTAGCCAATGACAGTGACGTGGACAACACTCAGGCGCAGCTCAGTATCCAGTCGGTGGGTAACGCCACAAATGGAAGTGTGAGCTTGGTCACGACCAACGGCAGCACCAGCGTGGTCTTCACGCCAGTGCTCAACTTCAATGGCACGGCCAGTTTCACATACACAGTGAGCGACGGTGTTGGCGGTACATCCTCCACCAGCATGAGCCTGAGTTTTGTGTCCGTGAATGATGTGCCGGTGGTGAACGATGAGCTGTTCTTGGGTAAACGCAATTTGAGTTACAGCTTGAGTACAGCTGCTCTGTTGGCCAACGACACCGATGTGGAGACACCTAACGGGCTGATTGTTGTCAGTGTGGGCAATGCGCAGCACGGCACGGTGAGCATGGCGAATGGTAACGTGGTGTTTGTTCCTGTAAACGGATATGCAGGACGTGGTAGTTTTGACTACGTGGTGCAAGACGCTCATGGCGGGCAGAGCACTGCGACAACGCAGATTGATTTTTCGCATGTCAACGTCAATCCGACCGCGGTGGATGATAGCTTCATCGGATTTGAGGATGTGCCTTTTACTATCACGCAAGCACAATTGCTGGTGAATGACAGTGACAGTGACAACGTCAACAGCAGCTTGCGTGTGACAAATTTAGGCAGTGCCACACACGGCACGGTAGGTTTTGATGCGCAAGGCAATGTGGTGTTCACCCCCACAGTGAATTTTTATGGGGATGCGAGTTTTACCTACCAAGTCAGCGATGGGGAGGGTGGCAGCACCTGGGCCACTGCCTCGCTCAGCATTGCCTCCGTGAACGATGCGCCGATCATTGAAGACGTTTGGTATGGGCGACCAATTTATGGCTACAAGTGGCAAGCCATCATGGGCACCGATGAATATGGCTCTTACACAGGACACACATGGGCTTTGGTGCAGGTGACCAGTGAGAGTGAAGCTCGAGCGCTGGTATCGAATCCCAGCGATGTGGTCTATGCCACGGGGTTGCCTGCTTTGGCTGGAGACCGCAGTAGGAGCAACGATTTGATGACCGAGACCGGTGTTGTATTGCCTCCAAATTATTACCAAAATGGACAACAAAAACCGATTGCTTTTAGCTCACTAGATGCAACAGTGCAGACCGAAAGCGGTTCATCCTATGCGTACACAGTTGCAGATGACGGTTACCGTCAAAATGGAGGTGTTGTCGCCTATGACCCGGATGGAGACAGCAGCACACTGACCTTCAGCATTGGCGCAACACCACAGCATGGACATGCGTGGACCAATCAATTCACAAGTCATGGTGCACCCACTGAACTTGATCACACCCAAGCTGGCAGCTATTGGGTGCCTCAAACAGGGGCATGGCAGTACTACAGCACAAGAGGTGACACATATAGCGGCGCAGATGGTTTCCAGATCTCTGTCACTGACAGTGAGGGGGCCGCAAGCAGCATCACGGTCAACACGATGCACAAAGGATCAAGCCCAGGGGGTGGTGGTAAAAAACCAGTCACTCTCGACTTGAATGGAGATGGCTTGCAATATATCGGCTTGGATGATTCAAACGTTTACTTTGATGTGAATGGCGATGGTTGGCGCGAACGCATGGCTTGGGTAGGAGCTGGTGACGGATTATTGGTTTTAGATTCGCAGGGTGACCACATTATTGACAAATGGAATGAAATTTCTTTTGTGAGTTACAAAGAAGGGGCGCGAACTGACCTAGAAGGGCTGCAAGCATTTGATAACAGTGGGAACGGCAAGCTGGACCAATTGGATACAAGGTGGCATGAGTTCGGTGCTTGGATAGACGTCAATGCCAATGGGCTGTGTGAAGCTGGTGAGTTTAAGACGCTGAACGATTTAGGCATCACCAGCATTAACTTGAACAGCGATCACCAAATGTCAACGCCAGCTTATGGTGTCACACAGTTAGGGCAATCTAGCTTCATGACTGCGGACGGCAAATCGCATGCCGTGGGTGACGTTGCTTTTGCGGTGGATGCCACTCACACATTACCTGCCGTGACAGATGCATTCGCTACGCCAGAGGTGGTGTCTGTTCGGACAGCGGCCACTTCATCGATGACAAATCTAGACATGCAGCACGCAGAGATTATTCGGCAAGCTTTGCTATTTAATCAGATAGCGAATACGGCCAACCTGACGAATGACCCTCCTTTGAATTTTGTCTCTAACGAGTTGCTGACGCAAGATTGGGTGCAACCCGAGTTGCATGCACTGGCTGATGGGCATGCAACAAAGGGAGTGCGGGTATCATGAAAGTACGTCCTATCGTTGCCGCCGATATTGATGCGCTGCTTGTGTTTGCACGGCTCAATGTGCAAGAAAGTCGCTTCAATGGTTTGCCATTTGATGAGGGGAAAATTCGGTCCAATCTCATGCACATGGTCAATTTACCGCGTTCCGACCATTTTTTTTGTGGGGCGTTTAACAGTGCAGACAAATTAACGGGTTATTTGGTTGGCTCAATCGAGTCGTATTTTTTTTGTGACCACACGGTGGCAACATCGGTTTTTTTCTTTGTCGACCCTGCTGAGCGCGGTGGCTTTGCTGCGTTGAAATTAATTTTGGCTTTTCGGGCGTGGGCCATCAACCGTCATGCGACGGAGATGTACATCGGTGTCGCAGGCGGCGTCTTGGTCGAACGCACGGGCAAGTTCTTGCAACGCTTAGGACTGAGTTTCACGGGCGGCAACTATTCAATGTGGCTGTCTCAAAAATCTTGATTTTTAACCCAAAGGAGTTTTTGGAAATGCAAAAGAAAAATTTAGTCGATACCGAACACAACCAATCAGTTTCGCATGAGGTGAGGGGTCTCGCTTTGCACTCTCGCTGGGTGGTAGACAGCAAGCCTTTAAAACCCGGGAAATACAGTGTGATAGCAGCGCATACAGGCAGTGATACAGGTGGTTGCTCTGCAGCTCCAGCCGTAAAGAAAAAAAACTGACTTTTGCATGTCTACAGCTTGTCCAGTGCTGGTTAACTTCGGCACGTATGCCGATGACGCAGGATTGTGGGTGGTCCGTTTAAGTGATCGAACGGTACGCTTGCGTCTGGCCGATGAGCGCGGACAGGCGCTATGGCAGTGGCTGAGTCGTTGGTGTGATGGACAGAGCTCAGTGACCGATGTATTGAAGACTTACGCGCAATCGCCCGTAGCCCACGTCGATGTCGATGCTTTCAAGACTCTGTTAGATGAATTGATGAAGATCGGTGTATTGCAAGATGCAGCTGAAATACTTCCAAACATGGCAAAGATCGCACGTCCTGATTCACTGTGGGGGCGTGCGTTAGCAGAGCCTGATTGGCCCACACGCCCTGAATTGATCCAGCATGACGCGAACGTTCAATGGGTGGCTAACTTGAATTCATCCTTGCACGGACTGTCTTGGCATGGCTTGGTGCAGGGGCGGCAGAGCACCTATGGATTCAAAGATCAAGGCTTAACGCTGTCTGAGCTGGCCCAACTGTTGCAGTGTTATGGTGTTGTGGAGCAGGGGCAAAGTTTAGTGCGTCGTGCGGTGCCTTCTGGGGGGGGGCTTTATCAGTTGAAACTTTGGCTGCTGCTGCTCAAGCCTTGTGAGGGGTTTGTTGTGGGTGTCTATGAGGTGCAGTACCGCGCCGATGGCGCGGTGGGTTTGCTAGACATAGGCGACCTCACGTTTGCTGATTTTTGGCAACAGGCATTGTTGGCAAGCACCGACCCTGCTGTTTTGCAGTATGCCAGTGCTTGGTTGGTGGTGGGGGCTGATTTAAAAGTCATTGCTAAGAAATATCGCAATTTGGCTTACAGCCATGCCTTGATTGAGGCGGGTGCCGTGTTGCAAAATTTGGGCCTAATTGCCTCAGCGTTGAATGTAGGGATACACCTAAGGGCAGGTTTTGACCATACGCGGTTGCATGGTGTGTGTCATGCCGGTGAGGCGACGTTACTTATCAGCGCCATGATGGGGGTAAAAGCAACAAACGCAGTAGCTAGCGGTGCCGAGACTCTGCGCATCAAGCTGGGGTGGGCAAGGGCTAATGATGGGCTGCCTTTTCATGTAGCCACGGCGCGTGTTTTGTTTGATGATCATGCCAGCATGGCTTGCTTTGGCCGTAGCCGTGATGCTGCATTGGCGCATGACAAAGCGCTGTCCGAAGCGTTGGAGCGGTACGCCATGATGCGAGGCCCCAACCCTGTCGCGGCACGTTGGGGTGAGCTACCCAACATGATTCACCCCCATGCGGTGCTACGTTGGACCGATGCTCATTTTGATGAGACTCAGAGCAACGACTGGGTAGCTTTTGAAAATTTGGCAGATGGACAATCACACTACATGTTGCAAGATTTGTGTTTTTACAAACCTCGCGACGAAGCGGCTCATGTCGCCTATTGCACTGTAAACACCTCGGGCATGGCCTGCGCGCCTACGCGTGATATGGCGGTGACTTTGGCGACTTTAGAACTGGTAGAGCGTGATGCGTTCATGCGGGCTTGGTTAACGGGAGCATCGTGCCAACCTTTACCTTTAGAGATGTTGGATGAGGACACTCGCGCATTGTGCTTGCATTTTGAAGCTGAAGGTTGTCGCGTTGTGCTTGGGCTTTTGTTCAGCGAATGGGCTGTGGTGGTGATGGCTTTTGTCCAGCATGAGCGATTGGGCTTCACGCGCATCAGTGCAGCGGCAGACTTTGATGCCGTGTCGGCTGCAGGTAAAGCCATGTCTGAGGTCGCAAGTGGTGTGATAAGCAGTTTAAGTGGTGTGGAGCCTGTGCCTGTGAATACCGCCAATGTTTTAAGACCCGAAGACCACGGACATTTGTATTGTCAGCATCAGTATTTCAGACAAGCCGACTTTTTGATTGCATTGAGAGCGCCAACGCACGAAGTGCTACCAACTTCACGGTCACATGATTTATTGCAACGAATTTGGCAAGCGGGGTTGAACGTTTATGCATGTGAGGTGGCACTTCCTGAGGAGCGCGAGTACTTAAATGGAGGGCATCCGGTTGTATTTCGGGTGGTGATACCTGGCCTGATTGCCATGGTTTTTGGCAATGCCCCATTCCCATTGCCTGAAGTGGTGGTGCCTGGATGGCGTGCGGGCGAGAGGCCGATCCATCGAGCACTGGTTCATCCTTTTCCTTGATGCAATAAAGAGTTTCAACACCATGTACAAGCTGGTTTTTATGCATCACTTAGACGCCGTCCAAACCTGGGCGACGCAGGCAGGTGTACATGTCCACCTTGCGTTTAGCAGTTTGGCATTGACGTTGACACACGCAGGCAAGCAATGGTTATTAGTCCCTCGATTCGTTCAACAGATCAATGGAAAATTGAGCTACACACGGACACGTCAGAGGGATATGACATTGGTGGGTTGGGTCTTACCTGAAACGCCACTGCTGAATTTGGCACAAGACAAAGGGGTGTTCAAGAGGTTTGCCAGTAATGCGGGTTTGTTAGTCCCAGCGGGATGGAACTCAGGTGCTGCGTTGAGTGACGATTACATAATCAAGAATCGTCAAGGTTCTTTTGGAATCGATATTCAAGGACCTTTCAAAAAACTCGAACATTCTCCAGCGTTGGTAACAGGTGAGTTTTGTGAGCAGTTTATCTTTGGGAAGTCACTGAAGGCGTGGTGCTGGTCTGGACGTGTGGTTGCTTTAGAAGTCATCACGCAACCTTATTTAGTAGGAGATGGTAGACGCACAGTGTCAGAGTTGGTTGCTCCCCGTGGATCAATGGATGTGAGATTGCCGATAGAACAAGCACAGGCCTATCTGCGCTGGCAAGGCGTCCACTTGAATACCATTTTGGCTGATCAGCAAAAAGCGTATTTGAGTTTTTTGTATGCCAGTCCTTTTCACAACAAGAGTCGTGAAAACTCCAATGTGTTGCAGTCTGTGTCGCCCAGCGTGCGCTTTCAGTTATCGCGTGCAGCCATGTTGGCGTTACAGAACTTTGCGCCTGCGCATCAAAAAAATGTGTTGTACACCTTAGACGGTGTGCTTGACGCGAAAGACCGTGTTTGGTTTCTAGAAATAAACAGTCACCCCATGGTTCACCCAAGCGTGTATCCCTGCATGTTGGATGCACTGATTTTTGGCACTTGATTCACATAATATTTTTTTAAGGATGAGGCATTGACAAAAGAATTTGAACTTTTGCAGCTCTATGGCCAGTTGCATCACCAACATTTAGAACTTAATCAGCTCAAACACCAATTCGGCAGTTACGACAAAGAGGGCAACGCCGAGCCTTTTGGTGTGGGTGAAATTTTGCAAGCCCTGCACACTTTGGGGTTTGAGGCGAGACTCAAGAAGGGTCTGCGTCAAAACTTGCATGAAGCGACGTTGCCGGCTTTGATGCCTACAAGCGATGGTGGCTTGATGTTGGTGGGCAAAATTGTGGAATCGACCGACCCAGCGGGTACGCTGGTGGTCGTGCAAAAAGCCGGCCAGAGCATGCCCGATCAAATCACGCTACAGGAGTTTGATCAACTCTTTGCAGGCGCGTGGATTGAGGCCATGCCCAGCGCCAAACTGGCCGACCATAACAAGGGCGAAACCGCAGCCAGCCAAGAAGCGTTTGGTATTGCTTGGTTCTGGCAGTCGCTCCAAAAATACAAGCAATTGATGGGGGAGGTTCTGCTGGCCTCGCTCTTTGTGCAAATCATCGCGCTCATCACGCCGCTGATTTTTCAGGTGGTGATCGACAAAGTGCTCACCAACCGCACGCTCTCCACGTTGGATGTGATGGTGCTGGCTTTGTTAGGGGTGAGTATTTTTGAAGTGGCTTTGGGTGCCATGCGCCATTACTTGCTCAGCCACACCACCAACCGTGTGGATGTGGAGCTGGGTGCCAAGCTGTTCAAACATTTGCTGCACTTGCCTCTGTCGTATTTTGAGAGCCGCCGCAGTGGTGACACCGTGGCGCGGGTGCGAGAGTTGGACAACGCCCGTAACTTTCTGACAGGCCAAGCTCTGACCAGTTGGCTCGATTTACTGTTTGCCATCGTCTACTTGGCTGTGATGTTCTATTACAGCGTAGCTTTAACCATGGTGGTGATTGCTGCTTTGCCTGTGTTCTTTGGAGCGTCGGCGGTCATCACCCCCTTGCTGCGCAAAAAGCTAGAAGACAAGTTTGCGCTCGGTGCAGAAAACCAAGCTTATTTGGTAGAGACCGTCACCTCCATGGAAACGCTGAAGAGCCATGCGGTGGAACCGCAATGGCAACGCGAGTGGGAGAAGCGCCTTGCCAGTTACGTACAAGCCTCGTTTGAAGGTGGGCACTTGGGGAACGCCACCAATCAGTTCATTGCGATGGCCAGCAAGGTGCTCACGGTGGCCTTGTTGTGGCTGGGTGCACGTTTGGTGATTGAGGGTGATTTGACGGTGGGCGGTTTGATTGCCTTCAATATGCTCAGTGGTCGCGTGAATGCGCCGATTTTGAAGCTATCGTCCTTGTGGCAAGACTTCACGCAGATGAAGGTGAGCATCAAGCGTTTGGGCGACATCATGGATGCGCCGCCTGAGCCAGCGTTTAGGGCCAACCGATCTACACCACCCGATGTGCAAGGCAAGGTGACGTTTGAGCATGTGGGTTTTAGATACAGCCCCAAAGCGCCTGAGGTGTTGACGGACTTGAGTTTCGAAATTCAACCTGGGGAGGTGATTGGTGTGGTGGGTGTCTCGGGTGCGGGAAAAACCACGCTGATGCGGCTGATCCAGCGCCTGTACACGCCAGAAAGTGGCCGCATTTTGATTGACGGCATGGATTTGAACTTGGTAGACACCTCTTGGCTGCGCCGTCAAATGGGCGTGGTGGGGCAAGACACCTTGTTGTTCAACCGCAGTGTGCGAGAGAACATTGCTTTGGCCGATGCAAGTCTCAACATGGAAGCCGTGATGAGTGCTGCCAAACTGGCAGGTGCACACGAGTTCATTTTGCAGTTGCCCGAAGGCTATGACACCTTGATTGGTGAGCGTGGCAGCAAACTCAGTGGTGGGCAACGGGCACGTGTTGCCATTGCCCGTGCTTTGGCTACTAACCCTAAGTTGTTGTTGTTAGACGAAGCCACCGCTTCGCTGGACTATGAGAGTGAGCGGCTGATTCACGACAACATGGCCTTGATTGCAAAAGGGCGCACGGTGGTGATCGTGGCGCACCGTCTGTCGACCCTACGGTTGGCTGATAGATTGTTGGTGCTGGAGGGTGGGCGACTGATTGAGACCGGCAATCACACCAGTTTGATGCAACTGGCTGGTCGTTATGCGTCTTTGTACAAGGCGCACCAAGTCTTGGAAATTGAAAGTATGACAGCATGAGTGAAGTTCCAAAATCAAATAGGGTTGTAAGCGAGCCTGCTACGGACAAGTCCGTTGTGAAAAACCCCATGTCCATCAACCCCTTTAGCTCTGCCGCTCTCGCCTTGCAAATTCGCCCACCCTCGCATGTGGTGCGCATGGTGACCTTAGGTGTTTGTGCCATGACCACTATAGGTTTGTTGTTTGCAAGTCTTGCCAAGATGGACATCGTGGTGTCGGCGCAAGGCAAGGTCATTCCTGCGGGTAAAAGCAAAGTGATTCAGCCCTTAGAACCGGGTGTGGTGCGTGCGGTGCATGTGCGTGACGGCCAAAGCGTGCATGCGGGAGACGTGTTGATTGAGCTTGACCCCACCAGCACAGGGGCGGACCGTGCCCGCGTGCAACGCGAGTATTGGGAAGCACAGGCTGATGTGCTGCGCACGACGGCACAGCTGCAGGGGAAGAGGAATTTTGTTCCACCTACCGAGATGCCGATGGAGATCACACTGAACCAAACAGTGATCTTGCAAGGTCGCCATGCCGAACAGCACGCCAAGATGGCGTCTATGGATGCCGATATGAACAAACGTAGGGCTGATGTGGAGGCGATTCAAACCAACGTGACTCAACTTAAAAACAGCTTGCCGCTCATTGCACAGAAATACCAAATGCGTGAGGAGTTGGCTAAGACAGGACATATTGCCCAAACTACGGTGATTGAGTCAAAACTGGAGCTCATCAACGCAGAAAAAGAGCTGGCCGTACAAGGCAGTCGCCTTAAAGAATCCACAGCCAACTATCAAGCAGCGGTTGAGCAACGCTCACAAGCGCTGGCCGAGTTCAGAGCGCGTACCAGCACAGAATTGGTCGAGGCCGTGAAGAAGCGCGATGCTGCGCAGCAGGAATACATTAAAGCCAATCAGCGTTGGACACAACAAAGTTTGAAAGCACCGATTGACGGTGTGGTGCAGCAGCTTTCCGTGACGACTGTGGGGGGTGTGGTGACGGCAGCCCAACCTTTGTTGACAGTGGTGCCTGAGAACACCCCGCTTGAGATTGAAGCACAGGTGGTCAACCGTGATGTAGGCCATTTGCGTGCGGGCCAGCGAGTCATCAACAAGGTGGAGACTTATGACTTCACCCGCTATGGTTATATCGAGGGGGAGGTGTTGTGGGTGGGCACGGATGCGGTGCAAGACCCAAAATTGGGCTTGGTATACCCTGTGCGCATCAAGCTGTCCCAGACCGAAACACCTCATGCGGTGAATGGGCGCAAGGGCTTGGTGACGGCAGGCATGAACGTGACGGCTGACATCCGCACGGACGAACGCCGCATGATTGAATATCTTTTGGCTCCCATGCTGCGCTACAAGCAGGAGGCCCTTCGTGAGAGATAAGATGCAAAATAAGTTACGAACTGTCTTGTGTTGTGTGGGTTTGATGGGGACGTCTTGGCCGTGTCAAGCACAAACTTTGACCGAGGTGTATGACAAGGCACGCTCGCAAGACAACCAATACAGTGCAGCACGCCGTGCATTGGAAGCGGCTCTTGAAAAGCTGCCACAAGCTCGGGCAGCATTTTTGCCAACGGTCAACTTGGTGGCAAACAAAAACCAGCAGGCTGGAGACGCATCGTTTTCTGGAGCTCCTTATGTCACGCGCGATGTGCGTTCGTGGAACTGGACGGCTCAGCTCACACAACCTTTAATTCGATTGAGTAGCTGGGCCGCTTACGGTCAAGCCGATGCGCAAGTGACGCAGGCCAAAGAGCAGTTTGCTTTGGCTGAACAAGAATTGATTGTGCGCACTGCCCAAGCATATTTTGATGTGCAGGTGGCGATGCAAAGTGTGCAAGTGGCGCAAGCCCAACTGCAGGCGATCAACGAACAATTCCTATTGGCACAACGCACCTACGAGGTAGGCATGGGCACCATAACCGATGTGCATGAGGCGAAGGCCAAGCAAGCTCTAAATTTGGCCCAGCGTGTGACAGCGCTGAATGACTTGACCACCAAAAAAGCTGAGCTAGAAAAAATCATCGGTGAGTATGTTACCTTGCCGCCTATGCAGCTAACCCAGAGCTTGCCCACTTTGAATGCTACACAACTGAATGATTGGTTGGCTATGGCATTGCAACAAAACCCGCAAATTCGTATTCAGCAAGCAGCCCTGACGGTGGCCAGTAAAGAAGTGTCCAAAAACATGGCGTCTCATGCGCCTACGCTTGACCTCGTTGTCAACCGTGCGGGTAACTACAGCTCTGGATCGTTGAGTTCGCCTGCAGATTTGGCCACTCGCAGCAACTCATATCAAGTAGGTTTGCAGCTCACCATCCCTCTATTTGCTGGCGGGGCTACGCAGTCCAAAGTACGTGAATCGGTGGCCTTGGAAGAAAAAGCCAAAGAAGAACTAACAGGTGCCAAGCGTAACGCCAGCAGCCAAGTGCGACAAACCTTTGCGGGGGTTATCAACGGACAGGCTCAAGTGGAAGCCTTGGAAGCAGCGGTAGAAGCCAGTCAAAACTCGGTCGAATCCAACAAAATCGGCTTCAAGGTGGGCACTCGCATCAGCCCTGATGTGCTCAATGCGGAACAGCAGCTTTATGCTGTCATGCGCGATTTGAACAAGGCTCGTGTAGATGCGGTGATGCAAAGCTTGAAGCTCAAAGCCACGACAGGATCATTAGATGCAGACGACCTGGCTGCATTAGACAAATTGATGCAGCCGATTCAAACCGCAATACAGAAACCTGATGTGCCCGCTTCACGATAAACGTCCAGTCAAAAGGAAATCAAAATGACAACACCATTGAACGAACAAGAATCTCAAGACTTAGCCACTTACGCCAAAGAGCAAGCCCAACGTGTCATGAGCAAAATCCCGCTGCTTGGTGCGGTGAGCTGGTTGATGATGCAACAAAGTGTTACACGGCACACATTGCTGAGCGAATTGGAATGGCGTGTGATGCCAGCTTTGGTACTCGACCAGGCCAAGCTATTCATGCGTAATAACGCGCCTGTGGCCTATGTGTCGTGGGCGCGCTTGTCAGAAGATGTGGCCAAACGCTACCAACAAGCACCACACCACTTGAGCGCCTCAGACTGGAAATCGGGGGAGCAGGTGTGGATTGTGGACCTATGTACACCTTTTGGTGGCATGCAAGAGGTGATGAAGGACTTGCGTGAATCTGTGTTCCCCAGACAAGATATTCATCAGTTCACTTTGGGGGGTGATGGTCAAGTCAAGGCCATGACTTGGCCTGCGATGGTTGAGAAACAAAAAACTAATTTACAAAACTGATCCCCTGCTGATCAGTGGGTTGAAAAATGGATCGGGGTTGCACGTTACCCTTGAATTTACGCACAAAAACCCGCCTTAGCGGGTTTTTGTGCGCATCTGAAACGAATCAGCCTCGGGACGGTATCAGGCTGCCAGCCAGTGCAAAAACCGAATTGGGTGCGGTGATTTTTAAGGTGTTTTTGGGCTTGGCGAACACGCCTCGCTTGATGGCCGGGGCTGGTGCGGGCTCAACGGTCACGCCTTTGGTGCGTTGCTCGGCCACCAGTTGGCGCAGGCTGATGGACTGCAGGTGTGTCAGCATTTTTTCGTTCAGGCTGGCCCACAGTTCACTGCTCATCCAGCCGCCTTCTGCTGCAGCTTCTTCGTCAGAGGGCGCATCCACAGCGCCAACGATGTCGGCCATGGTGATTTTTTCGGCACTGCGCGACAGTGAATAACCGCCGCCAGGACCGCGGGTGCTTTCAACCAAGCCTTGCTGACGCAATTTGCTGAACAGTTGTTCCAAATAGGACAGTGAAATTTGGTGGCGCACGCTGATGGCGGCCAATGACACAGGGCCACGGTCTTCGCGCAGCGCGACGTCGATCATGGCGGTCACGGCAAATCGGCTCTTGGTGCTCAAACGCATGGTGTGCTCCTTTCTGTGTTGGACAAAACCCACCTGGGTTTTGCGGGGTCATGGGTTGTGTGGTTCACAACTGTGACTGTTCAGTCATTTTCTCAGACTGAATCGTTATTTGGGGATTGTCCGTTTCATTTCAAGGGTAAATCCGGTGTATTTTTGTCGGAGATCCATCAGAAACGTTCGTAGCCTTCCAGCTGCCGCCATTGCCCCGGCTCCAGCGGCGCAAGGCTCAGGCGGCCCACCCGTTGGCGGCGCAGGTCTTGCAGTGGGCATTGCTGGTCCAGCCAACGTCCCAAGTCTTGACCTTCGATGTCTTTGCCGGCGATGCGCAACACCGTGAGGGTGTCGGTTTGCCGGTTGATGCTGGCGCGAATTCCGGGGCCATTCAAGGCGCTGATCGTCGTTTCGCTCACGGTGCCCTGCACGGTGGCCATCCACTCCACTTCCATGGGGTTGCGGCGGTCCTCCAAGTGGCGCAATACGCCAAAGTCGTCCGAAAAAATGCACAAACCGCTGGTGGCTTTGGGCAAGGGCAGGGGCATTTGCATTTTGGCCAGGCGCTCAGGTCCCCAGATGCCGGGTTGCTGGGCTTTGAGGCCAGCCGTGTCTTGCAGCCAAGCCTGATTGGCCACCCGGTCAGCCGGTTTGAACAGTAGCAAAGTCAGCGGTGCCAGGGCGGCCATGGACACGAGTCGGTTCACGTTCACCGCTTGGTCGTCCCGCACGCGTCGTGCCGGATCGGTGACCACTTTGCCTGTGACCTGCACACCACCGGCCACGATCAGGGCTTCGGCTTCACGGCGTGAACAATTCTGGTCAGCGGCCACGCGTTTGGCCAGGCGAATGCCTTCATCGGAGGGGGTCATCGAATCTTTCAAAAATCTCAAGGGGTGTCAGGACAGGGCTTGTTCGCGGATGTGGTCGACATGCGCTTGCAGGGACCGGGCGGCCACCGGCCATAGGCGCGGTGGCACGTCGTCGTAGGCTTTCTCGACCCATTCTTGCAGGCTGCCTTGGGGCAGGGCCTGCATGGCGGCTGCGATTTTGGCCTCGCGCTTGAGTCGATGGGCCTTCAATTGCGTGATGGCTTGGTAGGCAAAACCCAGCACGTGACCATGCGCAGGCAAGATGAATTCAATGCCCCCGGCCTTGCAGGCTGCAGCCAGTTTGTCCAGCGAGTCGAGGTAGTCGCCCATGTGGCCGTCGGGTGGGTCGATCACGGTGGTGCTGCCATTGAGCACATGGTCGCCAGAAAACAGCAGGCCGTCTTCTTCGAGCACCAGGCACAGGTGGTTGGCCGCATGGCCTGGGGTGTGCACCACACGCAAGGTGTGGGTGATCTCGCCTTCTGCGCCAATGCCTTGCAGGACCAGCTTTTCGCCGTCGACCAGCTCGCGGTCGGGCGTAAAGCGGCTGTTGTCGCGTGCCGTGGGGCGTGAAGCCAGCCCCAGAATGGGGGGCTTGTTCGTGCACAGCGCTTGCAGTGGAGCCGCGCCGGGTGAATGGTCGGGGTGCGAGTGGGTGCACACAATGGCTTTGATTTGCCCGCCCGCCGCACGCCACAGGCGCTGCAGGTGGTCGTCGTCGGCTGGACCGGGGTCGATGGCGATGTAGCCAGTGTTCGGGTCGCCCACCAAGTAGCTGTTGGTGCCAGGGCCTGTCATCACACCGGGGTTGGGGGCGGTGAGTCGCTGCATGTTTTTGAGCAGCGGCACCGGCAAATCGGTTTGCCAGTCAAGGTGGTGCTGGATTTGACCATCGGGGCTGACCAGGGCCAATTCGCCAAAGGGCGGCTCGTGCTCCATGTAGCGCGCCTCGTTGCCCGCCAGCCAGCCCGCGCGGGGGCAGCTGGTCCACAGCGGTTCAGCGTTGATGGCGCAGGCTTGCAGCACGTCGTCAACTTTGGCAAAGGCTTTGAGGCGTTCCAGCGTGCGGATGGTCGGGAAAATGATGAAAAACTGACCGGCTTCGTGCCGGGTCAGCGCATCCACCGGGCGCACCCAGACGGGTTCGAACTGTTCAGATTCATCGGCCATCGGAGTCTGGTCTTCGGGCATTCGGGCCACCAAAAAAGGCACGTCAAAGCGGCGTGGCAGGTCGCGGTCGGTGATCCAGTGCGCCAGCACAAACACCTGGTCGGCCGCCAGCGTTAAACCCTGGTTGTGGCATTGGGCGGTAAAAGGTCGCTGGCGGTCGATCTGTGCGATGTCGGTGTTGTCCGCCCAGCGCCCATCGGCGTGGCGGGCGAACACAATGCCCAACTCTTCAAAGCTTTCACGGATGGCTGCGATGGCTTGTGTCAGGTGCAAGTCGCTTTGTTTGGCGCGGCGTTGTGCCATGTCATGCGCTTGGGCATCGGCCGCGTCGATGCCCCCACCCGGAAAGACATAGGCGCCGGGCGCAAAGCTGGCGGTCATGGCGCGGCGGGTCATCAGGACCTCGATGCCTTGGGAGCCATCGCGCAAAAGCAGCACGGTGGCTGCCGGTCGCAGGGGCGCGGGTTCACGTTGGGGGTTCAGGAGTTGGGATGTGCGTGCCATGCGCCATTATCAGGCGGCTGGCGACCGCTCACGGGCGATAATCGCGGCCATGCACATCCGTTTTACCAAGATGCAGGGCGCGGGCAATGACTTTGTCGTGCTCGATGAAACCCGTGGCCGCTTGGGCCTGAGCAGGGCCCAGTACCGTTTTTTGGCCGACCGCCACTTTGGTGTGGGCGCCGACCAGATTCTCACCGTGCGGCCATCACCCGCGCCGGGGCTTGACTTTGAATACGTGATCCACAACGCCGACGGTGGAGAGGTGGAGCACTGTGGCAACGGTGCGCGCTGTTTTGTGCGCTATGTGCGCGACAAGGGCCTGACCGACAAAACCATGGTGCGTGTGAAAGTGCAGCAAGGCGAGATTGAGCTGCGCATGAACGCTGATGGGCGCGTGACGGTGGACATGGGCGCACCGGTGTTCGACTGGGAGCGTGTGCCTTTTAACCCCATTGGCCTCATCAGCGATCAGGTCAATGGCTGGCCGGTGTTTGACTTGGCACTGGGCGAGCTGGGCATTGCGCGCGTAGGGGTGGTCTCGATGGGCAACCCGCACGCCGTGCAACGGGTGGACGATGTGGACACTTTCCCTGTGCTGGGGCAGGGCCCTTTGATTGAGAACCATCCCGCATTCCCTAAGCGGGTGAATGCGGGTTTTATGCAGGTCGTTTCGCGCAGCCAAATCAAATTGCGCGTGTACGAGCGTGGTGCGGGCGAAACGCTGGCGTGCGGCACCGGGGCCTGCGCGGCGGTGGTCGCGGGTATTCGTCAAGGCTGGCTGGACTGCCGGGTTGATGTGCAAGCCCTCGGCGGCATGCTGACCGTCGAATGGGCGGGACAAGCCGACAGCCCGGTGTTGATGACCGGGCCCGCCACTTCCGTGTTTGAGGGCAGCATCGACGTGCCCGATACCCTTTCCTGAATTTCTGGAGCCAAGACATGACCCCCTCCGAGCCCATGAGTCCGATCACCGAAGACGACATTGCTGACTACTTGGTGAACACGCCGGACTTTTTTGAGCGCCACGCCTCCTTGCTGGCCACTGTGCAACTGACGCACCCGCAAAGCCACCGCACGGTGGGTTTGCAAGAGCGTCAGGCACAAATGCTGCGAGACAAAATCAAGGGTCTGGAACACCGCATCATGGACATGATCCGGCATGGCAACGAAAACATGATCCTGACTGACAAGTTGCACCGCTGGTCTTGCGAGTTGCTGGTCACGCCCCCAGAGCAGCTGGTCGAGTCGGCCGTCGATAACATCCGTGATTTGTTTCAAGTGCCCCAAGTTGCTTTGCGCTTGTGGTCGCTTCAGGACGAACACGCCCAGGCGCTTTACGCCCAGGGTGTGACCGAAGCGGTGCAGATGCTCGCCACGTCTTTGGACAGGCCTTATGTCGGACCCAACGCGGGTTATGAAGCCGTGCAATGGCTGGCGGAGCCCACCCAGGCGGCCTCTCTGGCTTTGCTGGCCTTGCGCGCAGCCCCCGGTCAGCCCGCTTTTGGCTTGTTGGTGTTGGCTTCACCTGATGCGCAGCGTTTTAACAGCCAGATGGGCACCGATCTGCTGGAGCGCTTGGCCGAATTGGCGGGTGCCGCCTTGTCTGTGCTGCGGACAGCCCAGGTCTGATCCATGTCGGATGCGCAGGCGCTTGAGCCCTTGGTCATCCGTTATCTGGACCACGTTCGTTTTGAAAAGCGCTTGGCCGAGCGCACCTGCGCGCTCTACCAGCTCGACCTGATTCGGCTGGTCGACATGGCCACCGCCGTCAAAGTACCTTTGTTGCAGGTGCAAACCAGCCATGTGCGCCGTTGGGTGGCGCAGATGCACAGCGCGGGGCGTAGCGGTCGCGGCATCGCCCTCATCTTGTCGGGCTGGCGTGGGTTTTACTTCTGGCTGGGGCGTGAAGGCCTGGTGGTACACAACCCGGTGACCGATGTGCGGGCCCCGCGTGTGGCCAAACCCCTGCCCAAAGCTTTGGGTGTGGACGAAGCCATGCAGTTGGCCGAGCACGAAGAGGACAACGACGACCCTTGGCTGGAAGCCCGCGACGCCGCCATGGTGGAGTTGCTTTACGGCTGTGGCCTGCGCATTGCCGAGCTGACGGGTTTGGATGTGCTGGCGAGCGCCGAGGCCAGCCGTGCGGGCCGAGGCTGGATTGACTTGCAAAACGCCGAGGTGCAGGTGCAGGGCAAAGGCGGCAAGCGTCGCAGTGTGCCTTTGGGGCGCTCTGCCCTTGAGGCCTTGGTGCATTGGTTGAACGTTCGCACCCAGTTGCCTGGCATGTTGAGTCAACCCACCCCTGGCGCTTCGAGTTTGGCGCTGGCGCTCTTTCCCGGACGCCGCGGGACCCGCTTGACCGCCAGAGGCGTGGCACAGCGCCTCAAGCGCCGCAGCCTGCTGGCGGGCTTGGCCACCCCGGTGCATCCACACATGCTGCGCCACTCCTTTGCCAGTCATGTGCTGCAGTCCAGCGGTGATTTGCGCGCTGTTCAAGAGTTGCTGGGCCATGCCAACATCACCACCACACAGGTGTACACGCGGCTGGATTTTCAGCACTTGACCAAGGCGTATGACGCGGCCCACCCACGCGCCAAACGCAAATGACGCCTCTTGTGGGAACTGCCGTCGGCCCGTGAGGGCATGCCTGCGCTGTCCGTTGGGCGTTTTGAATTGCTCGCTACACTCCCCAACTCTTGTCTTTAGACCCTTTCTGCGGAGCCTTCCATGTCCCTTATTCCCGCCACCATCCTGACCGGTTTTCTGGGGTCGGGCAAAACCACCTTGCTCAAGCGTGTGTTGACCGAGGCCCATGGCCAGAAAATCGCTGTCATCGAAAACGAGTTCGGTGAGGAAAATATCGACAACGACATCTTGGTTTCTGACACGAACGAGCAAATCATCCAGATGAGCAATGGGTGCATTTGCTGCACCATTCGTGAAGACCTGCGCGCCACCTTGCAACTGTTGGCCGCCAAGCGCCGAAAAGGCCTGCTGACGTTTGACCGCATCGTGATCGAGACCACCGGTCTGGCCGATCCCGGCCCGGTGGCGCAGACGTTTTTCATGGACGACGAAATCGCCGAAACCTTTTTGCTGGATTCGATCCTGACCTTGGTGGACGCCAAGCACGCCGCCCAGCAACTCAATGACCGACAAGAGGCGCGTCGCCAGGTGGGGTTTGCCGATCAAATTTTCATCAGCAAGGCCGATCTGGTTTCAGCCCAGGACCTCGATGCTCTGCAGCACCGCCTGAAGCACATGAACCCCAGAGCCCCTCAGAAGGTGGTGCATTTCGGCGAGGTGGCCTTGTCGGAGGTGTTTGATTTGAAGGGCTTCAACCTGAATGCCAAGTTGGACATTGCCCCGGACTTTTTGAGTGATGGTGCCCATGACCATGTGCACGGCGAGCACTGTGACCACCCATCGCACCAGCATGACCATGCACAGGGTGAGCACTGCGATCACCCTTCGCATGACCATGAGCACAGCCATGGGCATGGGCATCACCATCACCATGACGACGATGTGAAGAGCTTTGTGTTCCGATCTGAGCGTGCGTTTGATCCAGCCAAACTCGAAGATTTTTTGGGGGCGATCGTGAACATTTATGGCCCCCGCATGCTGCGCTACAAGGGCGTGTTGAACATGCGCGGCACCGAGCGCAAGGTGATTTTTCAGGGTGTACACCAGCTCATGGGCAGCGATTTGGGGCCCATGTGGGCCGATGGCGAAGTCAAAATGAGCAAGATGGTGTTCATTGGCATCGATTTGCCCAAAGACATTTTGTTGCAAGGCTTGGAGCAATCGCTGGTGTGAGGTGTGTTGAGTCGTCAAGGACGGGCCCACACCCGTCGGGGGAACTTGTCTTTAATCGACCGGGCGGCATTTTTTGATCGTTCTTGTCGTTACAATCGCCCGCCTGACACCGCCCCTTTTAGGGCAAGGTTGGTGAACCCCATAAGGTCTATAACAAGGGTTTGGAATGCAAATGAACAGGTTTTTCAATCGCTTGCTGCAGTGTGGCACGAAGTTTGAGCCTGCCCTTTTTACACGGCTAGGAGACAAGACGTGAAGACCTCGACGAAAAAAACAAGGACCCAAGTGACCGCCGCCAAGGTGAAAACCAAGGCCGTAGTGGCTCAAAAACAGGTGGCCAAGCCGGCAGTTGCGGCCAAAAAAGTCACCAAACCACAAGCCAAGCCTGCTGCATTAAAAACCCCCAAAGCAGCACCAGCCGCCAAGTCAACCCAAGCACACAAGCCTGTTGCGGTTGCCAAGAAAGCTGCGCCCGTCAAAACCAAGCTTGTCACTGCAGCCCCTAAAAAGGCTGTTGCGGCGGCTCCCAAGTCGGCCCCCGCCTCCAAGGCGAAGGTCGCACCCGCGCCGTCCGCTAAAAAGACGGCCTCTGTACCTGAAGCGAAATCTATGACTGTTAAAAAAGCGGCGACACCGACCCCCCCGGTCGCCCAACCTGTAGCAACGGCCGCGGCGGCACCTGCTGCGCCGGAGCAATTGATCCGCGCAACACGCCCCTCTGCCCGTTTGGCCCAAATCACGGTGCCTTCTTTGCCCCCTGCCGTCGCTTCGACCGCAGCCAAGGCCAGTTTCATGCCCAGTGCGCCTGTTGCCGTAGTTTCTGCGCCTTTTGCACCGATCAAGAAAGACCCCAAATTGGCCAACAACTGGAAAACCAAAGAGGTTGAACAGTTGTCTGACGCTGAAATCTTGGCCATGCCCGACGCGGAGTACATGAACAAGGTGCAGATGGCCTATTTCCGTCGCAAGTTGTCGCTGTTGAAGCAGGAAATTCTGAACAGTGCGGGTGCCACGACTGAGCATTTGCGCGAAGATACCGTGGTGGTGCCTGACCCCGCAGACCGCGCCACGATCGAAGAAGAGCACGCTCTGGAATTGCGCACACGTGACCGTGAGCGCAAGCTGCTCAAAAAAATTGAACAGTCGATTGTCCTGATTGACGCAGGAGAGTACGGGTATTGCGACGAGACCGGTGAGCCGATCGGTGTGGGTCGTCTGCTGGCGCGACCCACAGCCACCTTGTCTTTGGAGGCTCAACAACGCCGTGAGTTGAAGCAAAAAATGTTCGGCGACTGAGTTGCAAAAGTTGATTCAAAGCGTAAAAAAACCCCTTCTCAGGGGTTTTTTTACGCCCGACTTAAGTTTTTCTGAGACAAAAATCGGTTTTTTGCATTCGATGAATTGAATGTATTTGACATTTTTGTGTTTTTAGAATCCTTCTTAAGTTACTTTCATTGCCGCTTGTAAGTATCTAATTTACATGAAAATTCTCCATGGTCGATGGTTCAAAATCATCGCTAAGCCCTTGATTCCATTGAAAAAAATCGATCTGCGCCAGTTGAGTTGCACTGAATTCCTGATACAGTGCAAAAAAGTGCAATTAAGTGGGAAAAAATGTCTCCACTGCTGCATCTCAACTGAAAAGGTCGTTGCAAGTGTTTCAAGGGGCTTCATCGCTGAGTCTGGATGCCAAAGGGCGGTTGTCTGTACCGACCCGGCACCGTGACGTCCTGAGCGCTACGGCGCAGGGTCAGCTGACGATCACCAAGCACCCACATGGCTGCCTGATGGTGTTCCCCCGCCCCGAGTGGGAAAAGTTCCGCGAACGCATAGCTCAGCTGCCCATGTCGGCCCAGTGGTGGAAGCGCATCTTTTTGGGCAACGCCATGGATGTCGACATGGACAGCACCGGGCGCGTGCTGATCTCGCCCGAGTTGCGTCAAGCGGCCGGTATTGCCAAAGACACCATGCTGCTGGGCATGGGCAACCACTTTGAGTTGTGGGACAAAACCACCTACGACGCGCAAGAAGCGCAGGCCATGCAGGGTGAGATGCCCGACGTGTTCAAGGATTTTTCGTTCTGAACGCCATGACCGACATCGTATTGACCCACACCACCGTCCTTTTGAATGAGGCCGTGGACGAATTGCTCCGGGCCTCGGCCGGGGCCGATGGCGCTTATGTGGACGCCACATTTGGCCGCGGCGGCCATTCGCGTTTGATTTTGTCGCGCCTGTCGGCGCAAGGGCGCTTGCAGGCTTTTGACAAAGACCCGGAAGCCATTGCCGAAGCCGGACACATCGAAGACGCCCGGTTTGCAATCCGCCATGAAGGCTTTTCGAGCCTGGGCGAGCTGCCCCCTGGCAGTGTTGATGGCGTCTTGATGGACTTGGGCATCAGCTCACCCCAAATCGACAGCCCCGAGAGGGGTTTTTCTTTTAGTTTTGACGGCCCGCTCGACATGCGCATGGACACCACGCGCGGACAAATCGTGTCCGATTGGCTGGCCACCGCAG
>CAYRBW010000014.1:0-25477 GCA_964422575.1 uncultured Limnohabitans sp. | reverse complement strand
CAGGAGTCCCTGGATGACAAAGGTATCTGGAAATAATCGCTGGAACAGATGGGTCTTCAGCTTGAAATAAACCACAATCGGTAATGGCTCGACGAAGGTTAACCGTATTGCCTGCATATTCCAATGCAACGCGTGAAGCAGAGGGTCTGTGAGCATCATTGCCAGAAACACCCACCGTTAACCCGGTCAAATAAGTAATCCTATTTCGATAGCTGGGATAAAGAATCGTGTGAGTCAACTCGCTACCCGTAAGCGTTTCTTGGTCAATCAGATGGAGCCTGTCGCCCACCACGCCGACCATGCCGGAGTACTTGTACAACTCGGCCTGACCTTTGCTCCCCGGTGTTTTAAGGCGCTCAATTCTTTTGTACAGCGTGAACTCCTGCCACTCGTAAATATGGATCAGCGACTTGAGCACTGATCCCGGTCTGGATGCGGACAAATAGTAAACATGAAAGTAACCCAGATTTTTGCTCAGCTCTGCACGTTGGCGCTGAACCAACTGCAACAGTGGTGGCAATAAGGGCGGCAACTTGACCAAGCCCTCATCACGCTCTTTTTTCAGCCTCAACAAATTGCGAAACTGGTGCACAGGCATTAACAACTCATATTCATCCACACCAAACAAATCACAGAGTTTGCGCAAATTGTGGCGCGAAGGGTAGGACTCGCCTGACAGGTAGCGCATGAACTGCTGCCGATTGATGCCAACCTTACGGGCCACCTCGGAGACAGATGGGAAAAAGCTGCAGGCTAACTTGAGGTTGCTCACAAAATTAGCCGTTGTAAACGCCACTGCATCTGTCACTTTATGTCTCCTTGGGTGCGACAAGTAGCGACAGATATTAAGCAGGTTGCATCGCGACATCAACAGGGTTTGTCACTAGACTGAATTTCACCTCAACACCCTGAAGGCTCTCACCATGATCCGAACCACATTGGCCTCGATTGCAGCGGCCGCCGCCTTGTCCGTATTGACAGCACCACTCGCATGGGCACAAAAGCCAGGAGGAACGCTGGTACAAATCACGCAGCCAGAACCTCCCAATCTGGCTCCCTACATTTCAACAGCGGGCCCCATCAGCCAAGTCACTGCCAAAGTTTTTGATGGCTTGCTGGAGTACGGTTTTGACTTGAAACCTCGCCCAAGTCTTGCTGAGAGTTGGACCGAATCTGCTGACGGAAAAACCATCACATTCAAGTTGCGAAAAGACGTCACCTTCCACGACGGTAAACCATTCACGGCAGCCGATGTGCAATTCACTGTCATGGAGGTTTTGAAGAAAAACCACCCACGTGGCATGGCCACATTCCGTGAAGTCACCGCCGTCGACACCCCCGACGCACACACAGCCGTTTTCAAACTGAACGTTGCGGCACCCTACATCATGAAGGCGCTGGCAAGCGCCGAAAGCCCAATCCTGCCCAAACACATTTATGAGCGCGGGGACATCAAGACTCACGCCAACGCGAATAACCCGATCGGTTCGGGCCCCTTCAAGTTCGTTGAATGGCGCCGCAGTGAATTTGTTCGACTGGACAAAAACGCCAACTACTGGCGCAAAGGGTTGCCACACCTGGACAGAATCGTGGTTCGCTTCATAGCTGACGCTTCAACACGTACCGCGGCTCTAGAGCGAGGCGAAGCCCATGTGGCTGGTTTAGGCGCTGTCCCCTACAACGACGTCAAACGTCTTTCGGCCCTGCCCTCCATTGAGGTGACCACCACCGGTACAGAAATGATCTCGCCCATGGTTGAAATGATCATCAACACCAAACAGGCACCCTTTGACAATCCAAAAGTTCGACAGGCTATTGCTTATGCCGTCGATCGCCAGTTTGCCATCGACAACGTGTGGTTCGGCTTTGGTAAACCGGCCATGGGCCCAATCAGCAGCAACTTTGAGAAAGCCGGTTTGTTCGGCAAAGGGATTGATTTCACCGTCAGTGATCGCATCGCCCGTGCGAACAAGTTGCTGGACGAGGCGGGTTTGGCACGCAAGGCCAACGGCATCCGTCTGGAAATCACCCATGACATCACACCCTACGGTGAAGAATGGCAACGGTTTGGTGAGTCCGTACAACAACAACTGGCCCAAGTGGGGATCAAAGCAAACCTGCGCTACGAGGACCTGCCCAAATGGCTCAAGCGCGTTTACACAGACTACGACTTCACACTGACATCTAACTTCTTGTTCAATTTGGCTGACCCAGTCCTCGGCGTACACCGTGGCCTGCACTCGGACCGTATTCGTCCCGGCACTGTTTTTGTGAACGGTTCACGCTGGAGCTCACCTGAAACCGACCAACTGATGGACAAGGCCAGCGTCAACACCGACCCCATGATTCGTGGTCGCCAATATGGTGAATTGGTCAAACGCGTCTCTGAAGCCAGCCCAGTGGTCTATGTGCTGGAACTGCGTTATCCCGCCGTGATCAACAAGCAATTCAAGCGCGTAATTGATTCACCACTGGGAATCTACGGTAACTTTGCGACAGCGCATCGCGAGTAATCTGGAAAAGAGAAAGGGGGCCAAGCCCCCTTTTTAAAACCCGACAAAAGGCAAATCGTGAGCCAATTCATCATTCGGCGACTTTTTCAGACCATCCCCGTCGTGCTGGTTGTGGTCATTTTGAACTTTCTTTTGCTGCAACTAGCGCCGGGCGACCTGGCTACCGTTTTGGCGGGCGAGGCTGGTGGTGCACCTGCCGAATACATCGAAGCCATGCGCAAACGTTTTGGCCAAGATCAGCCCGTGTGGAGTCAACTGCTCACCTACATGGGCAATATCCTTCAGTTTGATCTGGGGTATTCGTTTCGCCAAAACGCGCCGGTGGCCACTCTGGTGTTCGAGCGGTTGGGACCCACGCTGCTGTTGATGGGCACCACCTTGGTGGTCTCATTGTCGTTGGGCACATTGTTGGGCCTACTGGCCGCCATGTGGGTCAAAACGTGGAAAGACCATCTGATCTCTGTAGGTGCAGTTCTGGTCTACGCGATGCCACTGTTCTGGCTGGGCTTGATGTTGGTGCTCGTTTTCTCCGTGAAACTGAATTGGCTCCCCACATCGGGTATGGAAAAAATCACCGCCTTCCATGAGGGGTGGGCCAGGGTTGTAGACATTGCACACCATCTGGTGCTGCCAACCTTGACCTTGTCCTTGTTTTACCTGGCACTGTATGCACGCCTCATGCGGGCCTCCATGCTGGAACAAAGAGGCCTGGACTACGTCACCACCGCACGCGCCAAAGGTCTGAACGAAAAACAAATCACGTTCAGGCATGTGGTTCGCAATGCCTTGCTGCCAGTGCTGACGATGGCTGGCGTTCAATTCGGCGCCTTGCTCGGTGGCTCAGTGGTGGTCGAGGCCATCTTTGCTTGGCCAGGGCTGGGGCAATTGGCCTACCAGTCACTTTTTGCTCGCGATTACAACTTGCTGCTTGGCATATTTTTCATGTCTGCCTGCTTGGTAGTGATCATCAACCTCGTGGTGGACCTGCTTTATGTTTGGCTGGACCCACGCATTCGAATGACATGACAACCGTATGAAGTCTTTCAAATACCGCTTTTTGAGCAACCCCCGCGTCGCAATGGGCTTGGCGTGGCTTGGCTTGGTGCTGATCGCCGCACTCTTTGCTTCGCAAATATCCCCAGGAGATCCCTTTGTGATCGTTGGCAAACCGTTCTCAGGATCAGGCCCCGAACATTGGCTCGGCACCGACAGTCTGGGCCGAGATGTGCTGGCGGGCATGATCCATGGCGCCAGGACAACGTTGATGATCGCGGTCTTTGCCACCCTGGCTGCCGTGGCATTCGGAACGGCCATCGGCGCGATAGCGGGCTATTTTGGTGGCTGGGTGGATGACGTGCTGATGCGTGCCACCGAAATTTTCCAAACCATCCCGTCTTTCCTGTTTGCGATTGTGCTGATTGCGATCTTGTCCCCGTCGGCATTCAACTTGGTGGTGGCGATCGCCACCGTGAGTTGGCCACCCATTGCACGGGTCGTGAGGGGTGAAGTGCTCTCAGTGAAAGCCCGCGAATACGTACAGGCCGCCGTGGTGGCGGGGCAATCCGACTACGCCATCTTGCTGAAACAAGTTTTGCCCAACACCCTCTCGCCCCTAATTGTCACCGGATCTTTGATGGTGGCAACGGCCATCCTGGTGGAGAGTGCATTGTCGTTTCTGGGCTTGGGTGCCCCCAATCAGATGAGCTGGGGTTTCATGGTCGGTGCTGCCCGTTCGTTCTTACGCGATGCCTGGTGGTTGGTCACCTTGCCCGGTCTCACCATCATGCTGACGGTTCTGGCCATCAATCTAGTCGGCGAGGGGTTAAACGATGCATTGAACCCCAGATTGGCGGACTTATGAACACAAGCACCTCTATGTCACCCGTACTCGACATCCAAAATCTGCGGATCAACCTACCACCATGGTCTGACAGACCCCATGCCGTCAATAACGTATCTCTCAGTGTGTCGATGGGAGAAATCCTATGCGTCGTGGGGGAATCAGGGTCTGGCAAATCCATGCTGGGCAAAGCCCTGATGGGCCTGTTCCCCAAGCCCCATGTGCATGTCTCCGGTGGTCAAGTCCATTTTGAAGGCCGTAACATCACCAACCTCGATGAAACCGAGTGGCGCAGCTTGCGCGGTCATCGCATCGCCATGATCTTTCAGGAGCCCATGACGGCCTTGAGCCCTCTGATGCGCATTGGCCAACAAATTGAAGAGGTCATGTTGGTACACACCGATATGACGGCCCAACAGCGTCAAACACGGACCATGGCATTGCTCAACGATGTGCACTTGCCCGATCCTGATCGTGTGTATGCCAGTTACCCGCACCAGTTGTCGGGTGGGCAACGGCAACGTGTGGTCATTGCGATGGCGCTGGCCCTTGAGCCCAAGTTGATCATTGCCGATGAGCCGACCACGGCGCTCGACGTCACCACCCAAGCCCAAATTCTTCACCTGATCAAGGATCTTCAAAAAAAGCACGGCACAGCCGTACTTTTCATCACGCACGATTTTGGCGTTGTCGCTGAAATCGCAGACCGGGTGGCGGTCATGCAAGGGGGTGAGTTGGTGGAAATAGGTAACGCCTCACAAATTTTGAACTCCCCCGTAACCGCCTACAGTCGCCAATTGATTGACGCCGTCCCCAGCTTGACGCCCCGTATTGTTCAAGCACGTGCGGACTCAAGACCCGCCTTGCTGAAGGTGACTTCCGTCAGCAAAACCTACTCGAGCAAGCGCAGCTGGTTTTCACGCGGCACAAATGGCGTGATGGCCGTCAATAACGTTTCATTGAGCGTCCCCACACAAGGCAGTCTGGCCATTGTGGGTGAGTCTGGTTCCGGCAAGTCAACTTTAGCTCGTTGCATCATTGGCTTGGAGCATAACGAGGCAGGTGACGTTCAACTTGAAAACCAGACCATCAACGGCTTATCACGCCGAGCGCTGCGCCCGATTCGACAAAAAATCCAAATGATTTTCCAGGATCCATTTTCTTCTCTCAATCCCCGACAAAAAGTGGGCGACATCATCTCCCTGGGCCCCATGATTCAGGGGGTTGACCGCGATGTGGCTTGGGAACAAGCTCGGGAATTGTTGCGCAGGGTCGGTCTTCGGGCAGAAGCGGCCGATCGCTATCCACACGAGTTTTCAGGGGGGCAACGTCAACGCATTGGTATCGCTAGAGCGCTGGCCGTCAAACCTAAACTGATCGTGGCAGACGAGCCTGTGTCTGCGCTGGACGTTTCGGTGCAAAAACAAGTGCTCGAATTGCTGGACGAGTTGCGTGAAGAAATGGGCCTATCGCTGCTTTTCATCACACACGACTTGCGTGTAGCAGCCACAGTTTGCGAAAACATTCTTATCATGAGCAAAGGTCAAGTGGTTGAGCAGGGCACAACGGAAGACGTCTTTGCACAACCTTCCCATCCCTACACGCAAAGTTTGCTTGCCGCCATTCCCGGTCAAGCATGGAGCCGCTCCTTGTCAAAAAATGCCTGAGGATGACGTTATGAATGCTTTGCCTTTAGCCGCAAGTGTGCATCGCCGCCCACGCCTGACATTGCTGGGCCTGGGCGGCACAATCGCTGGAAAAGCCGAACAAAGCACCATCTATGCCGGCTATCGTGCAGCCGTGTCGGATATTTCGGAAATCCTAACCAGCGTCCCCGAATTATCAGATTTGGCAGATATACAAGCACATCAAATTCTTCAGGTCGCAAGCCAAGACATGGCCAGTCAACACTTGTTGGCTCTTGGTAAAGAGGTCAATCGCTTATTGAGCAGCCACGAGTGCGACGGTGTGGTGATCACCCAAGGAACAAACACCCTGGAGGAAACCTCTTATTTCCTCAACTTGGTCGTGCGCAGCCACAAACCCGTTGTCCTCACCGGTGCCATGCGGCCTTCAACATCTTTGAGCGCAGACGGTCCTATGAACCTTTACCGCGCCACCGTCGTCGCCGCTTCCCCGCAGGCCATCGGCCGCGGTGTGATGGTGGTGATGAATGACCAAATTTTGGGCGCTCGGGATGTTCACAAAACGGACACGATGACGGTTGACAGTTTCAAGTCTCCCCTGTTTGGTGTGATGGGCATGGTTGCCGATAACGCATGCTATTTTTATCGTTCAGCTATCCGATGCCACACGCTCGACAGCGAATTTGACATATCCGACAAGCAAGCGTTACCCAAGGTGGACATCGTTTACGGATACCAAGACGATCACCGTGTTTTGCTGGACACCTGTGTCGCTAATGGATCGAAAGGCATTGTTTTGGCCGGCGCGGGGACTGCGGCGATCAGCAGCCGACTTCTTCCTGGGGTCAAGGACGCCATTGCTGCGGGCGTTGCGATTGTCAGGGCGTCCCGGTCATCTTTGGGCCTAGTGGGTCACAACGTGGAATTTGATGATGACACCTATGGAACCGCATCAGGTGACACACTGAATCCCGCCAAAGCCCGCATATTGCTGATGTTAGCCTTGACTCGTTCAATGAACATATCAAACATTCAGTCTTGCTTTGATCGTTATTGACCCTCACACCATCGCGAACGTTATGGTTCCTGCAAGATCAAGTAAGGGCACTACTTCAGCGGCAAGGCCCCTGCCGCCTTGACCTCGCCCAGCGAAAAGCTGGTGTGCAAATCTTTGACGTTGGGCAGGTTGAGCAGCACATCCCGCGCAAACTGACTGAAGGTGTTCAGGTCTTTGCTGACGACTTGCAACTCAAAGGTGCCCGAGCCGCTGATGTAGTGGCAGGCCACCACCTCGGGGATCTTGCGAATCGCCTCTTCCAATTGGCGAGTCACATCACCCCGGTTGCGCTCGGCATCCAGTCGAACGAAAGCGAACACGTCCAACCCCACTTTTTCGCGGTTGATTTCGGCACGGTAACCCTGAATGATGCCCGCTTCTTCCAGCGCTCTGACCCGCCGCCAGCAGGGGGCCGCGGACAAACCGACCCGCTGCGCCAGTTCCGCATTCGTTAGGCGGCCATCGCGCTGTAGTTCATTCAATATGGCCCAGTCAAATTTATCTAGCGTTTCCAAAATAAGCCTCTTTGAGCAAGATTCTTTCAAATCATAGGGCAAATCCTGTCACCGAAAGCAAGCACCTGTCAGACGTGCCGTCCTACACTGTGCCATCTCATTCAGACACAGGACAGACCATGAACGCCCCACTGCCCGATTCGATTCGCCAAGCGCTGGAGACGGTGACCTTAGACGACAAATACAGCCTCGACGTTGGCCGCGCCTTCATGAGCGGTGTGCAAGCACTGGTCAAGCTGCCCATGCTGCAACGCCAACGTGATGCACTGCAAGGCAAAAACACGGCCGGCTTCATCAGTGGCTACCGGGGTTCACCTTTGGGCAGTTATGACCAGTCGCTGTGGAAAGCCAAAGACCACCTGAAAGCGCAAAACATTGTCTTTCAGCCCGGTGTCAACGAAGAATTGGCCGCCACCGCACTGTGGGGCACGCAGCAGCTGGGCTTTGCGCCCGCAGGCTCCAATCGGTTCGACGGCGTATTCGGCATCTGGTACGGCAAAGGCCCCGGCGTGGACCGCTGCGCTGACGTATTCAAGCACGCCAACATGGCAGGCACCACCCCCTGGGGCGGTGTGCTGGCCGTGGCCGGTGACGACCATGTGGCCAAAAGCTCCACCGCCGCCCACCAAAGCGACCACATCTTCAAAGCCTGTGGCCTGCCCGTGTTTTTCCCGACCAACGTACAAGACATCCTCGACCAAGGCCTGCACGCCATCGCCATGAGCCGTTTTGCAGGCATCTGGTCCGGCATGAAAACGATCCAAGAGATTGTGGAGTCCAGTGCCACCGCCCACATCGACCCCGAACGCGTGAACATCGTGCTGCCCGAATTCGTGATGCCGCCAGGTGGCGTACACATCCGCTGGCCTGACACCGCGCTGGAGCAAGAAGCGCGTCTGTTTGACTACAAATGGTACGCGGCGCTGGCCTACATCCGAGCCAACAAGCTCAACCACAACGTGATTGAGGGGCCGAACGATCGGTTCGGCTTGATCGCCAGCGGCAAGGCTTACAACGACACACGCCAAGCTCTGCTCGATTTGGGGCTGGATGACAACCGTTGCCGGCAACTGGGCATCCGCCTACACAAAGTGGCCGTGGTGTGGCCACTCGAGGCCCAATCCACCCGTGAATTTGCCACGGGTTTGCGCGAAATTTTGGTGGTCGAAGAAAAACGCCAAGTCATTGAATACCAGCTCAAGGAGGAGCTCTACAACTGGCGCGACGATGTGCGCCCCAACATCCTGGGCAAATTCGATGAAGCCGATGGTGACATCTCCGGTGGCGAATGGTCCATCCCCAACCCCACAGAAAGAACACTGCTGCGCGCCAATGCCGACCTAACGCCCGCCATCATTGCGCGCGCCATCGCCAAACGGCTGAAAAAGCTCGGCCTCGATGCCGACACCACCGCACAAATCGATGCGCACCTGGCCGTGCTGGAGGGCAAAGACAAAGCCATGCAAACCCTGACCCTGGGTGCTGCGGCCGAACGCCAGCCCTGGTTTTGCTCAGGCTGCCCACACAACACCTCGACCAAAGTGCCTGAGGGCTCACGCGCCATGGCCGGCATTGGTTGCCATTTCATGAGCATCTGGATGGACCGCAGCACCGTGGGCTTCACCCAAATGGGCGGCGAAGGTGTGCCATGGACAGGCCAACAACCGTTTTGCAACGAGCAACACGTTTTTGCCAACCTCGGCGACGGCACCTACTTCCACAGTGGCATTCTGGCCATCCGCCAAAGTGTGGCGGCGGGCGTGAACATCACCTACAAAATTTTGTACAACGATGCGGTGGCCATGACCGGTGGCCAACAAGTGGGCGAACGCCCTGAAGGGCACAGCGTGGTGCAAATCGCGCAAAGCATGCGAGCCGAAGGCGCGCAGCGCATCGTGGTCGTCACCGATGAACCCAAAAAATACAATGGCGTGGCTTTGGCGGAAGGTGTGTGCGTGTTCCACCGTGATGAACTCGACCGCATCCAACGTGAAATGCGCGAAATTCAGGGCACCACCATCATCATTTACGACCAAACCTGTGCCACCGAGAAACGCCGCCGCCGCAAGCGCGGCACTCTAGTCGATCCAGCCGTGCGCGTGATGATCAACGAAGAAGTGTGTGAGGGCTGTGGCGACTGCGGCGTGCAATCCAACTGCCTCTCCGTGGAACCACTTGAAACCGAACTCGGTCGCAAACGCACCATCAACCAAAGCACTTGCAACAAAGACACCAGCTGCCTCAAAGGATTTTGCCCCAGCTTCGTCACCGTAGAAGGCGGTAGCTTCAAGAAAAAATCGTTGTCCACCACAAGCGCATTGAGCCCTAACCGCTTGGGCCATTTGCCCGAACCTACACTACCGATCATCACCCAACCTTGGGGCATGGTCGTCGCGGGGGTGGGTGGCACTGGCGTCATCACCATCGGGCAATTGCTGGGCATGGCTGCGCACATGGAAAGTAAAGGCATCGTCACGCAAGACTCAGCGGGATTGGCCCAAAAAGGGGGTGCTACTTGGAGCCACATCTTGGTAGCCAACACACAAGATGACATCCGCACCACACGGGTGAGTATGGCTGCAGCCGACTTGATCATCGGTTGCGATCCCATCGTGACAGCCTCCAAAGAAACCACCTTGCGCATGCGCGCAGGCCGCACTCGTGTGGCGCTGAACAGCAATAGCACACCGACCTCCGCATTTGTAAAAAACGGCAATTGGCAAAACCCCGCCGAAAAGTGTGTCGCCGAAATCACTGGGCAAGTAGGGTTGCAAGGTGTGAGCAGTTTCGATGCCGACACCTTGGCCAAACAACTCATGGGTGACACGATTTACGTCAACTCCATGATCTTGGGTTATGCATGGCAAAAGGGCTGGGTACCGCTGCGCCGGGAATCTTTGGTGCGTGCCATTGAACTCAATGACGTGCAAGTCAAAAACAACCTGGCCGCGTTTGAATGGGGTCGCCACGCTGCGCAGCATCTGGATGTATTGATGCAGCACATCCAACCATCACAAGTCATTCAATTCAAAAAACGCGAAACACTGGAAGATTTGGTGGCCAACAGAATGCGCCGTCTGACTGATTACCAGAATGCTGCTTATGCAGATCGTTATCAAAGCTTTGTTCAACGTGTATACATGGCTGAAACACCTTTAGGCAAGACTTTACTCACCGAAACTGTGGCGCGTCATTTGTACAAATTGATGGCTTACAAGGACGAGTACGAAGTGGCCCGTTTGCACACCCAATCCCCATTTCTGGCGCGCATTGCTGACAGCTTCGAGGGTGACTTCAAAGTGCACTACCATTTGGCGCCGCCACTTTTGGCCAAACACAACAACAAAGGTGAATTGGTCAAGCAAAAATTTGGACCGTCGATGCTGACAGGTTTCAAGTTGCTGGCCAAACTCAAAGGTTTGCGCGGCACCCCGTTTGACATATTTGGCCGATCAGAAGAGCGCCTGACAGAACGCGCCTTGATCGGTGAATACATAGAACACATTAAAAGGGTAATTGAAAACTTGAACCCTGAAAACCACGCAAACGCCTTGCAAATAGCCAATGTGCCTGAAACCATCAAAGGCTTTGGTCATGTCAAAGAACGCCATGTGAAAGCGGCCCGAACTTTATGGGCTTCATTAACAACCCAATGAAAAAAACCACCGGTGAAGGTGGTTTTTTTAAAATGGTTTGACTGGAAACACCTTTTTGCAAGCCATGCTGGCTTGCAAAAGCATCCTCCAGTTTCAGCGCGCATCAGGCAATTCGATTTTGACTTCCAAAACTTCCAGATTTTCCTGACGCTCCAAGTTCACCTTGATGTCATCTGGATTGATTTTGATGTATTTACTGATCACCGCCACCAGCTCTCGCTGCAAAGCAGGCAAGTAATCGGGTTCAGCAGCATTGCGCCCACTGCGTTCGTGGGCCAAGATGATTTGCAGCCGTTCTTTGGCCACACTGGCAGTTTTCTTCTTTTCGCCCAGGAGGAAGGAAAGAAACGACATGGTTCACTTGCCTCCAAACAAACGTTTGAAAAAGCCTGGCTTGTCCGCTTCTGTGAAGCGCATTGGTTTGTCATCACCCAAGAAACGATCAATGACATCTTTGTAGGCTTCAGACACATCGCTTTGTGCCATGTGAATGGCTGGTGTGCCTTGATTAGATGCCTGCAAAACGTTTTCACTTTCAGGAATCACACCCAACAATTTGATGCGCAAAATATCCTGAATGTCTTGCAAGGACAGCATCTGACCATCTTCAACCCGGTTGGGGTTGTAACGGGTAATCAAGAGGTGTTCCTTGATCGGTTCCAGACCTTCAATCGCGCGTTTGGTCTTGCTACCCAACATGCCCAAGATGCGGTCTGAATCACGTACTGAAGACACTTCAGGGTTGGTCACCACCAATGCCTCATCAGCAAAATGCATGGCCATGAGAGCCCCTGTTTCGATACCCGCGGGTGAGTCGCAAACGATGTATTCAAAACCCATGTTGCTCAGATCGTTCAAAACCTTTTCAACACCTTCTTGAGACAAGGCATCTTTGTCCCGAGTTTGTGAAGCAGCCAAGACAAACAGGTTGTCACATTGCTTGTCTTTAATCAAGGCTTGGTTCAGGTTGGCTTCGCCCTGGATTACATTGATCAGGTCGTATACCACACGACGTTCACAACCCATGATCAGATCCAGATTGCGCAAACCTACATCAAAATCGATGACGGCTGTTTTGAAACCTTTGAGTGCGAGACCTGTGGCGAAACTGGCGCTGGTGGTGGTTTTACCCACACCACCTTTGCCGGAGGTCACAACGACGATTTTTGCCATGGGATTTTCTTTCTTAGACAAGAGATCAATACAAATTCAAATGTTCAGGGCTTGAGAGGCAACACCAACAACTTGTCACCTTCAGGTCCTGATTGCAGACAGACTTGAGCCGCTTGGCCCAAAACGTCTTTTGGAAAGGCATTTTCGCTGGTGCGGTAAATGCCTGCAATCGAAATCAATTCGGGTTCCATGGCCTGCGCAAAGATGCGTGCCTGCGTATTGCCACGTGCACCAGCAATGGCTTTACCACGCAATGTCGCGTAAACATGAATATGACCATCGGCAATGACTTCTGCACCCGCATTCACCATGGCCAAAACGATGAGATCACGACCTTTGGCATAAACCTGCTGTCCAGAGCGCAAAGGTTTGTCAATCACCATGGGGCCCAAAACCAGGGCTGACTCAACAGGAGGCGCAACAGACTCAGTCAAAGGTGTCTCTTGGATAAGCTCAACAAGGGGCACAGAACGTCTGATACGGGCATCACTGGCATCTACCAAGCCCAAGGCCTTCGCTTGCGTCAAAAGTTCACCTTGAGCCCCTTTGATGGCCAAAGGCAGCAAACCGTGTTCACGCAGCAAAGGCAACAAAGCGCCTAAGTCGATCAAGGGTGTGCCGCCTTCAAAATTCAGTGAAGTCACATCGATGATGACAGGGTCTTGATCAAAAAAGCCTGGGCTCTCAGTCATTTGGCGGCTCAAAGCCTGCGAAATGGACGTGATGTCTGTGGTTTTAAGGAGCAAAGCCACCAAAGACAGATCAGCGCTTTTGATGTCGTAACAGGTTGGAAGAGGGTCTTCTGAAACGATCGCCATGGTGCTGTCAGTGGAGGAAAAATATAAATCTTAACAGCGCAGTTGTTCAATGTTCTTTCTCTATAGATTTATATCTTTAAATAGTGGTAGTAGATAAGGCAAGCACTTTGGTGTGGACAAGTCGACTTTTCTTCATTGCGACAACAAGTTGCGAAGGGTTTGATCATGTGTGTGCTTGCGTGTTTTTGGTGTTTCGAAAAAATGAACAACTTCTGATCAAGGGCCCAAGTTGTGGATAACTTGCTGCTTGTTGTTTTTTTATCCACAGCTTTATCCAAAAGAACTTTCACGTTTCAAGCAACCATTGAATGACACCTTTGGCCACGAAACCCAACATGCCAAATGCTAAACCTAAAAAAATTACGAATGTTCCAAATTTCCCAGCTTTCGATTCCCATGCCAGTTGCAAGACGATGAACAACATGTACAACATGAAAGCTGCCACGCCAATGGTCAGTCCAAACCAAGCAAATTGTTCTTCGTTGAATCCGAACATCACAGCTCACCTTGAACAGTGATGCGTTCTTCAAGGTCTGAAACATCCACGAGGTGCCTGTAGGCATGCCAACTGCCATGACCCAGCATGGGAATGACCAGGATCAGCCCCAAAAACAATGAAAAGATGCCCAGCATGCTAAACCCCATGATCAAAAATGCCCATAAGGTCATCTGAAATGGGTGTGTCAACACAGCTTTCCAGCTGGTCAGCACAGCTTGCAAAACAGTCACGCGCCGGTCCAACAACAGGGGCATGGACACCACACTCGATGCAAATACTGGCACAGCCATCATGCTTCCTAACCCTAGCCAAAGCTCAAACAAATGCCCTTCTTTGGCCAACACCACATGACGAATGAAATCCACAGGCGTATGAATGGGAATGGGCGCCAGCAAAGTGATCAAAGCAGCCGAAGTGATGACCCAACCGGTTGCAGCTAACCCCAGCAACAAACCAAAACGGATCAGACTCCAGTAGCTGTCGGGTTGGTGTCGTAATCGAAGTTGCCACTGTGTCCAGGTTTGAATCAACAAATCAAAATTGACGGCTTCACCACGTTCCATAGCCCGGCTCATGGCATACAAACTGGTGGCTAAAACCGGTGCAACAACCATGAAACCCGACAGATAACCCACCAATAACCAAAACTGGTCATGCGCCAATAAAGCGATCAATGCACCTGTTAAAGCCAACACCAAGCCATGCATCATGCTGAGCAAAGGGGATCTGGCCATGTCTTTGAAGCCCAGTGCCAACCATTGCATGGGCTGGTCCAGCAAAAGAGGTTGGATGGGTGGTAAAAAAACCCCAGAGCGAGTCTGTGAGGCGTCAGCGTGTGGTGTTGGTGGCATGTACAAAGCTTAACCATCCTCTGACGGTTAAGTCTTGATGTGTGTCAAATTGAAAATTGAAATCAAAAGGCCGCTCTTTGAGCGGCCTGCGGGTCAAAGCGGGACGAATGTCGCTTTTTAATGGTGTGCGTGGTGGCCATCACCATGACGCTTGTTATGGGTCATGCCATGCATCCCTCGCGCAGTCTCGGCATCAAACACTTTCTTTTGATGGGCATTGAGCACTGCATAAAAAGCTTTGCTTGCATCGGCACGTTTTTGCATGTCTGCATCGCGTTGCGCTTTGTGGGCTTGCATTTGATCAATGCGTTCCGGTGTGGTCAACTTTTCCATGGCCGCCCGATCAGGATGCTTCATGGGCTTGGCCGGTGCTTGCATGCTTTGTTCAAAAGCGGTCCATGCTGATTCTTGCCCAGTTTCCAGTTTCAGTTTGGCTTTGAGTTGTGCAAGATGCTTGGCATGGTGTTCGCCCATTTTGGCGCGCATTTTTTCCATGCGCTCAACCCGAGGTTGAGGGCTTGGGGTATCGGGGGCCGTTTGGGCCTGGGTCAAACCGGTGATGGCGAGTAACAAGCTGACAGCAATCACAGAAGTGCGAATTGATTTCATGAAAAACATCCTTGGGTTGATGGGATGACTAAAGTGTGATTTGCACTTGTGTCGCGTTTGTGCACAGCATGCTGTGTTTTGTAAAGATGCATGAAATAAAAATCCCCGCACAAGGCGGGGCAATGATGTGCGCACGAGGTCTGTGTGTCAGACGTTGCGGTTTTTGCAGGTGTTGATGCCCAGTAAGCTGTAAGGTGGGCACCAACCCATCAGACCGGTTGCCAGTGGCACCAAGCCCAGCCAGCCCCAAAATCCCACTGTGCCGGTGGCAGCCAGGGCGACCAAGAAAAGTCCTGCCAGGATACGGATGATGCGTTCGATGCCGCCAATGTTTTGGGTCATGATGAGCTCCTTTGTGGTTAAAAAAATCAGGCCGCGACGCGGTAGCCTTCTTCGGTGATCGTCTTGGCGAGGGTTTCGCGGGCTTGTTCAGAATCGACTTGTACGGTGTTGTGTGTGCGGTCGATCACAATTTTGGCCTGCGCATCCAGGGCCAGCAGGGCGTTGGTCACGGCTTTTTCGCAGTGCCCGCAGGTCATGCCCTCAACGGTAAAAACTTGGTTCATGATGTCGCTTTCAGACAAACCCTCACGGGTGTGCACAAAGCATAGTCTAAAACCCCTTGCCAGACATGACACAGATCAAGACTCAACCCCAGACCCATGACACCGTCATTGACATCAGCATTGGCGGCATGACGTGCGCTTCCTGTGTAGCGCGGGTTGAAAAAGCACTCAACAAACTGCCGGGCGTTGAATCGACCACCGTCAATCTGGCCACCGAAATGGCGCGCATTGCAGTCAACGATCCGGCCGTGACCGATGCCCGCTTGCGCCGCGTCATCCGCGAAGCGGGCTACGAACCGCGGTCGGTGAAGACCGCCGAGCAAGAGGCCAACAGCATCTCGCCTTGGGCCGGGTTTGCGCCTGTGGCTTTCGGTCTGCTGTTGTCTGCACCGCTGGTGTTGCCCATGCTGGGTGACTTGTGGGGCCAGCATTGGATGCTGCCCGCCTGGCTGCAGTTTGCGCTGGCCACGCCGGTGCAGCTCATTTTGGGCACACGCTTTTACAAAGCGGGCTGGCATGCACTCAAGGCATTCACTGGCAATATGGACTTGCTGGTCTCACTGGGCACCACCGCAGGTTGGCTGCTCTCGGTCTGGCTCTGGCTCTCGGCGCACGAAGGCCATGCACCGCACCTTTACTTTGAAGGCTCGGCCGTGGTCATCACCTTGGTCTTGCTGGGCAAATGGCTTGAAGCCCGCGCCAAGCGTCAGACTACCGAGGCCATCCGTGCTCTGCATGCCTTGCGCCCTGACAAGGTGCACTGGATGGGTGAAGACGGTGAAGTGGCTGTGCCGGTGGACGAAATATTGACCCAGGACCTGATTGTGGTGCGCCCCGGTGAGCGTTTTCCGCTCGATGGTGAACTGGTTGAAGGGCAGACGCAAGTTGATGAATCCATGTTGACGGGTGAGCCGTTGCCCGTGTCCAAAACTGTAGGCGCGCAACTCACGGGCGGTTCGATCAACGGTGACGGCCGCGTGCTCATGCGCGTGACCGCTGTGGGGCATGAGACCGTGCTTTCACACATTATCCGTCTGGTCGAAGACGCGCAAGCGGCCAAGGCCCCCATTCAGCGGTTGGTGGACAAAGTGGCCGAGATTTTTGTGCCGGTCGTTTTGCTGGTCGCTGTATTCACATTGGCTGTGTGGATGCTCATGGGGGCCAACTTTGAAACGTCGCTCATCCACGCGGTGGCGGTGCTGGTGATCGCCTGTCCCTGCGCGTTGGGCTTGGCCACGCCGGTGGCCATCATGGCGGGCACCGGCGTGGCGGCCAAGCACGGTATTTTGATCAAGGACGCGCAGGCGCTGGAGGTGGCGCATCGCGTGCAAACCGTGGCCTTTGACAAGACCGGTACGTTGACGGTAGGTCAGCCCCGCCTGACGCAGCAAGTGGCAGCCCCGGGGCAAGACCTGACCACGGTTTTGACTTGGGCCGCCAGTGTGCAAAGTGGCAGCGAACACCCGCTGGCCCGCGCCGTATTGACCGCCGCCAAGGCGCAAGGCTTGAATGTGTCAACGCCCATCGATCTGGTCGCAGTGCCGGGCCGGGGCGTGCAGGCCCGCGTCGAAGGCCGACAGTTGTTGCTGGGCAGCCTGCGTTGGTTGCAGCAAGAGGGCATGGACGCTGCCTTTTGGGCATCCGATGTGGCGGCCTTGCAAGCGCAAGGCGCAACCTTGTCGGCATTGGCTGAGTGCACTCCCAGCGGTGTGCAAGGCTTGTTGCTCATGGCCTTTGGTGACGAACCCAAAGCGGGGGCGGGCGAGGCATTGGTGGCTTTGCGTGGACGCGGTCTGAAGCTGGTGATGATTTCGGGTGATAACCAAGCCGCCGCCGAAGCGATGGCACGCCGTCTGGGTCTGCGCCCGCAAGACGGCGAAGTGCTGGCCGATGTGTTGCCCGGTGACAAAGCTGCGCGGGTGCAACAACTGCGCGAGGGTGGGCGCATTGTGGCCATGGTGGGCGATGGTGTGAACGATGCCCCAGCATTGGCCGCTGCCGATGTGGGCATGGCCATGGGCAACGGCACTGACGTGGCCATGCATGCTGCGGGCATCACCCTCATGCGCGGCGATGTGGCGCTGGTGGGCGCGGCACTCGATATTTCGGCACGCACCGTGGCCAAGATCCGGCAAAACCTGTTTTGGGCTTTTGCCTACAACGTGGCTGGCATCCCTCTGGCGGCGCTGGGCTATCTGAACCCGGTGGTTGCCGGCGGTGCGATGGCGCTCAGCTCGGTGAGCGTGATGGGCAATGCACTCTTGCTCAAGCGTTGGAAACCTTGAGAGAAAAAAGGTCCAGTTCCCAGTGAAGGGCTTTTGCGAAAACACCCGTTAAAGAAACCGTGGCGCTGTGCATTGGTGTTTTCTTGACTTGCGTCACGACAATGAGGCGCAAAACTCTTCAAACTGGCAAATTCACCTTGTTGGAGAAAGCGATGAAAAGACACAGCAGTTTGCAAGTCATCCGAGACGAACACGCCTCACTGGCGGCCATGTTGCAGTCCATGCGCATGATGGTTAAACGTGGACCCGCGGAAGATCGGCGCAACTTTTTTGATGTGGTTCGTGCTATGTTGTTTTACATCGACGAATTTCCAGAACGTCTTCACCACCCCAAAGAGTCGAACCTGCTGTTTCCAAGGGTGGTCAAGGCTTCGCCACAAGTGATGGGAGCCATCGATAAGCTTGAACGCGATCACATGTACAGCGAAAAGGCTGCCCGAGACATGCAACACTTGCTGCTGAAGTGGGAGCTTCTGGGTTCATCTTGGCGCCTTGCCTTTGAAGAAGCGCTTGAAAAATACATCAACTTCTACCTCGAGCACATGAGCATGGAAGAATCTGTCATCTTGCCGGAAGCTGAACGCTGTTTTTCAGAAGATGACTGGCGTATGCTGGATGCGGCGTTTGCTCAAAACGCCGATCCGCTCACAGGCCATTACCCGCCTGCACAAGAATTCGAAAAACTCTTCAGTTTGATCGTGACCCGAGCACCCTCACCCATCGGTTTGGGTTGAGTTTTCACGGTTTTCAGAACATCCATTTCGACCCGATGGTCATCAGGTGTTGACCTGCTTGGTGGCCCACGCTGGCGTCCAGCTGTAATTTGGGCAAGATGTTCATGCGCAAGCCGGTGGCCCAGGTGGGCTTGTCGTGTTGCAGTCCATAGACTTCCACATGCGCGGTGATTTCTCCGTAAGCGCGTTCCCAAGCCAGGCCCCATGTGCCGATGCGTTGGCGACTGGAAAAATCAAATGTCCCAAGATTGGTATGCAGGCTACCCAGGGTGGCGTGGTTGCACGTGAACAAGGCATTCACGTACCCTTTGGATGTTTCGTCGGCGGCTCGAATCACCCCCAAGACCGCACCCCCATTGCACCCGTTTTCCTGCGATTCAGTGATGCGGAATTTGGCTTGGACATTCAGTGTTTCGTGCCCCGTTTTTTGCTCGCGAGCGATGCCCGCACCAAGTTCTAGATTCTTAACGGGCGCATAGGCAGGTGCCACGGTCCAGCTGCGTGAACTGTTTGGAGCGCGTGTCCACCAGCCTTCGACGTGGCCTTCGCCCACCTCATTGACATTGGCATCCTCCACGGTCAAAGGCCGACCGGCATTCGCATTGAAGATGCACAACAGACCCATCAATAGGAAAAAGCCCTTGTTCTGGCGTGAAGCGTGGCTCATGAAGCAGCGGTTGTTGAAAGAAATGAATAGTCAGTGTAGCCGGTGTCATCGCCTCCGTAAAAGGTTTTGCGATCAGGCGTGTTGAAGGGGCCGCCTTGCCGCAAGCGAGTACCCAAATCCGGGTTGGCCATGAAGGGGCGACCAAACGCCACCAGGTCAGCGCCTTGCGCCAGTGCTTGCTCGGCCAGTGGCAGGTCGTAACCGTTGTTGAGCATCCAGGCACCCCGTCCTGCGGTGTTGGTGTAAGCCTGTCGCAATGCGACATAGTCAAAAGCCTGATCGCCTTGTTGGTGGTCGCGGGGGCCACCGGTCGACCCTTCGATCACATGGACATAGGCCAAGCCCATCGGGCCCAGCAAACGGACCACGTGTTCAAACAAGGGTTGAGGTTGGTCGTCATGGGCGTCGTTGGCGGGTGTGACGGGTGACAGGCGAATGCCTGTGCGCTGACCACCAATCTCTGCGGCCACGGCGCTTACGACTTCTTTTAGAAAACGGGCGCGGTTTTCGATGCTGCCACCGTAAGCATCGGTGCGATGGTTGCTGCCCGAGCGCAAAAACTGGTCGATCAGGTAGCCGTTGGCGGCATGAATTTCCACACCATCCAATCCGGCAGTGATCGCGTTGGCGGCAGCGCGGCGATAGTCCTCAACAATGCCGGGCAACTCAGCCGCGTCCAGCGCACGGGGTGCTGATGTGTCGATGAATTGGGCTTGCCCGTTCACCAGCAACACGGTTTTGGTTTTGGCCGTGATGGCCGATGGTGCCACGGGTGCCGCGCCCCCTGGCTGCAAGCTGGTGTGTGACACCCGGCCCACATGCCACAGCTGCATCACGATCTTGCCGCCTTCGGCGTGCACGGCATCGGTCACTTGTTTCCATGAGGTGACTTGCGCTTCGCTCCAGATGCCGGGCACATCGGCATAGCCTTGGCCTTGCTGGCTGATGGCCGTGGCCTCGGTGATGATGAGACCAGCACCCGTGACCGGGTTGGCACGTTGGCGGTAATAGGTGGCCATGCGTGCGTTGGCCAAGCCGCCGGGTGCACGGTTGCGCGTGAGGGGGGCCATCACGATGCGCGATGCCAAGCGCAGTGCGCCAGCGGTATAGGGGTCAAAAAGATGCATTTTTAGTTGTAGAAACTGGTATTAAAATGAACACCGTTCAATCTGAAAAGGCTTCTCAATGAAAACAAACAATGTTGTTGCGGTTCTCTTAATGGTCTTACTGACGGGCTGTGCGAGCATGCAAAGCCACAATGAGACGACTCAGAAAATGCAAGGGGCTAGCCAACAAGGTGATTTCCAATCGGCCTTGAGCCAACTTGACGAGCGCAACAAATCAGAAGATGCCAAAAAAGAGCTTCTTTACAACATGGAAAAGGGAGAATTGCTTCGTCTCAACAAGCAATTCGATGAAAGCACACAAGCATACCTTGCAGCTGACGCCAAAGTGATCGCTTGGGAAGAGGCGGCCAAGACCAATCCACAAAAATTACTGGGTACTTTGGGGGCCGCTGTGGTGAGCGAGCGTCTTAAGGTGTATGAAGGGCAAGATTACGAAAAAGTATGGCTGACCACACGCATCGCCCTTAACCGCATTGGTCAACTTGATGTGGACAAGGCTCGCGTTGACATCAAGCGTACGCATGAACGTGAAGCCGTGATTGCTGAGTTCCGCAGCAAGGAAACCACTCAGGCCGAAGAAGAAGCTAAGGCCAAGGGTGGAGAAGTTAAGAGCAAGGAAATCAATGGCTATCCCGTTGAGTCCCTCAATGATCCCGAAGTGTTGGCACTGAAAAATGGTTACCAGAATGCCTTGAGCCACTATTTGGCTGGTTTTTTGTATGAGGCCCTCAATGAGCCGGGTTTGGCGGCACCGGGTTATCGAAAAGCAATTGAGTTGACACCCAACGCACCCGCGCTCGAAGAAGGACTGCGTGGCTTAGATGAGCGTACCAGCCTCACCTGGAAGCGCAAACAGCGAATGACGGATGTGTTGTTTGTGGTGGAAGCGGGAACAGCGCCTGCCCGTGTTCCCCGTGCGTTCACATTGCCCGTGCCAACCGGGCGCAGCGTGCGCACCGTGAGCGTTTCATACCCGACGATCCAGCCTTCCCAGGACCCTCTTTTGGACACGTTGCAGTGGAATGACAACAGTCTGCCTTTGAGCAAGGTCGTCGACTTGAACGTGATGGCCCGACGCGCCCTTAAAGATGAAATGCCAGGCATGGTTTTGCGTGGTATCACACGCGCAATAGCCAAGGGGCTTATGCAAGAGCAACTTGAAAAAAACGCAGGCCCATTGGGTGGTTTGATTGGTGCGGTTGCCTCGGCTGTCACAGAGCAAGCCGATGACCGCATGTGGCGAATGCTGCCGGGTCGGGTGTACCTTGCGCGTGCCCATTTGCCTCCGGGCGAACACACGATCACTGTGGCAGGCCGCAGTTTTGGACCGATCAGAATAGAAGGTCAGTATGCTCTCGTGCCTTTGCGTCTATACGAGAGCTTGAATTTGACGGGTTCTGTGGCTTTGTTAGGTCGGTTGCCAGAAGTAGCACAAGTACCGCCTACTGCACCCATTCCCGCCGAAAGCAAACCAGTGAAAGCGGCAGCGACCAAAACCGTCTCCAAAGCCAAAAAATAAATGTCCCCTTGCCGCGATGGCTACCCAACGGTAGTCATGCGGGAGAAAGAACCGAAATGACGCACTTCAAAACCATGAGCCTGCTGGCTTTTTCTTTGGCCATGTCGATCAACCAAGTGGCCGAGGCCCAAAACGCAGCGACTGGAACACCCGCTGCCGTGGCCGCCAAGTTGCTTGCCCGGGGCGATGCTCCCGAGGTGGTGATCTCTGAGATGCGTGTGGTTCGCCGTAACGACATCTTGACCGTGCAGTCCGACCTGCACAACAAAGCGATGACCGATCGGATGGCCTTTTACCGCTACCGCTGGCTCGATAGTGTGGGCAATCAGATCGGCGACGGCGAATCTTGGAAACAAATCACGCTCATGGGGCATGGTCAGCAAACGGTCAAAGGGGTTGCGCCCCATTCAAATGCCACAGACTTCCGTCTGGAATTGAGCTTTGAAAAGAAATAAACCCTGCACAGACGAAAGCAAATACATGAAAACTTCTAAATACTTTTTAGCACTTCTGGTCATGGGCGTTCTGAGCGCATGCAGCACAGGATTGACTTCACCCGTGGTTCGGTTTGACCGTCAGGTCAACTATGGTGACGCCAAGGCCGTTGAATTGGTGACCAACGAATTCGGTTCTACCGATCTGCAAATGATGGCCGAAAAAATGGTAGGCAGTTTGCTTGAAACCGGCATATTCCAAGGGCGTCCTACCGTCACGATTTCCACTGTGCGAAACAAAACCAGTGAATACATTGACACCACCAACGTTATGAATTCAATTCAGACAGCGTTGGTCAAATCGGGCAAAGTGCGTTTTACAAGATCCATTAACGAAATGCAGTCGGGTGTGGACGAACTGAACCGTCAAAACCAGAGTGGTTTGTACAAATCCAACACCACCGCCAAGGTGGGCAAGATGACCGCAGCCAAGTACAGCTTGGAAGGTGAGTTGACCAGCATCGTCAAGCAAAATAACAGCACCAAGGATGTGTTTTACAAATTCACGTTGAAGATGTTTGATGTGGAAGAAGGCACGATTGAGTGGCAGGAAGAAAAAGAAATCCGCAAAACCAGTAAACGCTGAACGAGGATAAGACATGAAACAATCTACCAAACGTGGCTTCTTGCGACTGTTATTGACAGCGTCTGGTTTTGGTCTAGCCCATTCAGTCTGGGCCCAGGTCGCACCCAAAATTGCAGTGACAGACTTGGCTTATACACGGGCAGTCGCGCAGTATTTTGAAGCAGGCACGTACAGCGAAAAAGCCACACTTCATGCCAATCGACATGCCGTTTCTGCCAGCTACAGTGGCAGCGGTACGTACGTGGCGGGCACTTTCAGCTACATGGAGCAACGTGAGTTGCGCTCGTTCACTAACGACATCAAGGGTCAACTGATCCAAGGTATGACCTTCCGTTTGGTTCAGGGCAAAGGTTTTGATGCAGGCGACCCTCAACCCACCAAGGCAGAACAGGCGTTGCAACAGATTCAAACTGGTAAGATGAGTAAGCCCGTGCGTCAGCCCGAAGTGAACGATGTCGTCATGCGCATCAAGAAGGGCGAGTTTTCGGGCGCGGATTACGTGCTGTTTGGACAGCTGTCGAGTATCGAATTCCGCGATCAGCTGACGCCTATTCAGGGCACCAGCACCACAAGCCATCAATTCTTGCTGGATTTATTAGCCGATTTTTCCTTGATCAACACCAAGACCCTGGAAATCAAGGCGGCATTTTCTGCACAAGGCAATGGCAACGACACCAAGTTACTGTCCTCTCGTGGCGATATCGTGCCGCCCAACCGCGCCAAGGTGATGCGTGAAACATCGCAAAACCTCTCACGGAATGTGTATGAGCAATTGGTCGCTCAATTGGGCATGGACGCATCCATGTCACAACGTCTGCGACCCGGCCAGCCAGTTGTTGGTACACCTGCGGGCCAGCTCCAACCAGTGCCTGCTGAGCAAGTGCAAATCCTTCGTTGATTTGTGTGGGTCTTTTGACCTTGAACCTGCTTGGCGGACGGCATTACGCTGCATTGCTGATTTGTGCTGCGCTTTTGGCCCTAGCGCGGCCACTTGGTGCACAGCAGTCCTTAACGCCGGAGATTTGGCAAATTCACCCATTGCCCACGGCCCAATCAGATCGGCAAGTTCAGGCTTTGTGGCGAGCAGCCAGTCATGGCCCGGCTTTGTACCGATTGATTATTATTCCTGGTTCGGGTTGCGCGGGTATGGGGCCTCTGGCTCAGCGTTACTTTGAAGGCTTGCAAGCTGCAGAAATCTGGATCGTTCACAAACCTTACACGCGGCCCTGGGTGGCAACACCACCTGAGCAGTGTGGAGATGAGTTTGTTCAATATGACAGCCTTGTTCGCTGGCAGACGGATGCATTGGTGGCATTGCAGACCATATTGCTGCAACGGCCTCACCTGCCTTTGCTGTTGATAGGCATTTCGGAGGGCGCTGAAATCTTGCCCATTTTGGCTTCACAGAGCGGTGATTTGCTGATGGGTTTGGTTTTGCTGTCGGCCTCTGGCCTCGATCCCGTGCGGGCTTTTCAAATGCAGTTAGAGAAAATGGGACGGGCAGATGTGTGGGCAGCGCTTCGGGTCAAGGTGCAATCGGCCTTGCCCGCTGAGCATCTGGTGCATGGCCGCAGTTTGCGTTATTGGCGTGACCTTTGGGGCTGGGCTTTGGCTGAGCCACTTTTTGCCATCAACCGACCCGTATTGCAAGTCTGGGGTGATGCGGACGAGTTGATCCCTTCTTTGGCATACCAAGCCTTTGCTGAACAAAGCAGGGGACAAATCATGGCGCTATGCTCTTGGCGTTGGCCAGGTGCTAACCATGCCTTGCGAACGCCTGAGGGCATGCAGGCACAACAGCAGTTGTGGCTCGTGTTGGACCGTTGGGCTCGCCATGGAAAGTTGGACTGCCCTGCCAGTGCGACCCGTTGAGGGGATGATTCAAATGTCGTAACCTGGGTGTTCTCTCTGCAGCTTACGCAGCAAAGAAGGCCAGACAAATGCACCGCCCAAGCCCCCCGTTTGCACACGCATGGCGTTGGCCACCCCCGTCAGGATTTGTGGGTTCACAGCGGTGAGGTTTGCTGTGCCGGACTGTCCTGCCAACGCGTCGATCTGGATGCGGCAGGTGTTTTCGAAGGTGTACATCGACAAGAACGCGTCGGCAATCGTTTTGCCCACGGTCAACAGGCCGTGGTTGCGCAGCATCAGGTAATTGGCCTCACCCAGATCGGCCTGCAGTCTGACTTTCTCTTCGTCGCGGATGGCCACGCCCTCGTAGTCGTGGTAGGCCAGTGAGGCCAGCACAAAGGTGCTTTGCTGGCTGATGGGCAGCACGCCATGGGCTTGGGCGCTGACGGCCACGCCCGCTCGGGTGTGCGT
>CAYRBW010000013.1:8121-26105 GCA_964422575.1 uncultured Limnohabitans sp. | reverse complement strand
GAGTCCGGTCCTCGGTAAAAATGAAGGTGTTTTCAATTGACGTTGACGTAAACGTCAATCAAGACCCGCATCTTATCCGGTGGCGGCTTTCCTGTCACTGACGACTTGCACCGGATCGCTTTGAACTCGTGAAGCTATCATCCAACCCTGTTTTTAGCCCCACAGGACACTTCATGAATGCGTCTCAAGCCTCCTTGCCCTTTGGTGTGCAGCCTGCTGCAGGTTATGCCGGTGACATCAGCCCCGACTTGGCTTGGGCTTGGGTCCAGGCGGGCGAGGCCGAACTGGTCGATGTGCGCAGCGATGCCGAACGCGCTTGGGTGGGCTTTGTGCCTGGTGCGCAGGCTTTGGCCTGGAAGCAGTGGCCCGGCATGGCGATGAACCCGGAGTTTGACGCGGGCATCCAGACTTTGGGCGCGGGCGGTAAAAAGCTGGTGCTGCTGTGCCGCAGCGGTGTGCGTTCCATTGCCGCCGCCCAGCGCGCGACGGTGTTGGGGCTGCAGGCTTACAACATTCTGGAAGGCTTTGAGGGCGACCCGGACGGCAATGCGCACCGTGGATTGACGGGCGGTTGGCGCTTTCGGGGCCTGCCCTGGCAGCAAAACTGAGCGCTTGGAGGTCTGTCTGTTGCCCGATTTGATACTTGGCTTGGCGTTTTAAACGCCGGGTGGGCGCAGGGCCATCATGTCTTGGTTGGCCATTTCGTAGGCATAGGCCAGTTTCAACAAATCCCAATCGCCTTGAGGTTTGCCAATCAGAGCCAGACCCATGGGCAAACCATGGGCACCAAAGCCCGCCGGCACACTGATGGAGGGCAAGCCTGCGAAGGTGGCGTAAATCACCACCTCCATCCAGCGGTGGTAGGTGTCCATGGTCCGCCCCGCCACGCTGTGTGGCCAGCGCAAGTTCACATCAAACGGCCATGTTTGTGCCACTGGGATGGCCAGCACGTCAAAATTTTTAAACAACTCCAGCATGCTTTGGTAAAAGCGCGTGCGGCTGGCGCTGGCCGACATGAGTTGCGCACCTGTCAGGCTGAGTGACTGGTCGTGTTCCCACAATGCCTCGGGTTTGACATGGGCGCGGTTTGCCGGATTGATTAAAAAGGGTGCCACACGTGGCCCCACCAAAGCCTGACGCCAGACCAGCCAAGCTTGCCAGATCTGTTCGGGCGGCATACCCAAAGTGGCTTCGTCAATGCGGCAGCCCATGCCCGCAAAGCTGTTCAATGCCGTTTGGCACAGTTCCAAAATGCCCTCTTCCATGGGCAAATAACCTTGTAAGTTGCCCAACCAACCGATGCGCTGGTTTTGCGGGTCACTGTCGAGTGATCCTGCAAACACGGAAGGGTCTCCGGTCAGGCTCAAGGGGCAGCTCACGTGGGTGCCGGCTTGTGTCGACAGGAGCATGGCCAGGTCCGTTACATGCCGGGCCATTGGCCCCTCGGTGCCCAACTGGGCAATGAACGTGTCTTGTGCTGGCCACATGGGCACACGGCCTTGCGAGGGCCGCATGCCAAACACATGGTTCCAGCCAGCAGGGTTGCGCAGGCTGCCCATGAAGTCCGAGCCATCGGCCACAGGCAACAAGCACTGGGCCAGTGCCACAGCGGCACCACCGCTGCTGCCACCGGCCGATTTGCTCGGGTCCCAGGCGTTGCGGGTCGGGCCAAACACCTCGTTGAAGGTGTGAGAGCCTAAGCCGAATTCAGGGGTGTTCGTTTTGCCAATCACGATGGCGCCTGCCGCCTTCATGCGGGAGGCCATCAGACCGTCTTCAGTGGCAACAAAGTCCTTCATCAAGGGGCTGCCCAAAGTGGTGCGAAGCCCTTGCACGTTGGACAAATCCTTGATGGCCTGCGGCATGCCGTGCATCCAGCCCATGGACTCGCCCCGTGCCAACTGCGCATCGCGCTCTTTGGCTTGCTGCAGCAACACATGCGCTGCAACGCGGCTGACGATGGCGTTGCTGTCCGGGTTGAGGCGGTCAACCTGAGCCATTGTCGCGACCATGACCTCGTGGCAAGACACTTGCTTGCGGTGAATGGCACTGGACAATTCGAGTGCGCTGAGATGGGAAATAACCGAAGAGCGTGCCGTCATGTGGGCTTTATAGGCTGGCCATGCGCTTGCTGTTGTCCCGCGCTTGACTGGGCTTGATGATCCAATTCGATGGTGCACAAGCCCCTGTTAGTCTGGCGCTCGAAGCGCCAGCGGGTTTGGGTCGTGACACGCAGGCCGTGATCCGCAAGGCCAAAACCGCAGTTCAAACAGACTGAAACCCAGCCCGCACGGGCTGTGCATAAAAATCATTATCATCATCAAATGACATTTTTAGCTCTTGACGTCGGCAACACCCGACTCAAGTGGGCGCTTTACGAGCGTCCACATCCGGATGCCACGCTCTTGGCCCATGGCGCAGAGTTTCTGGAAAACATCGATCGCCTGGCCGAAGGTCCGTGGGCCGAACTGCCCGAGCCCGAGCACATGCTGGGCTGTGTGGTGGCGGGTGATGCCATCAAACGCCGCGTGCAAGAGCAGATGGAAATTTGGGACATCCATCCCAAATGGGTGGTGCCCAGCGTGCAAGAGGCGGGACTGATTAATGGATATGACCATCCCAGCCGACTCGGTGCAGACCGCTGGGTGGCCATGATCGGTGCGCGTCAGCGCATGTTGGCGCAAGAAGGACCCCAACGACCGTTGGTCGTGGTCATGGTCGGCACGGCCGTGACGGTCGAGGCGATCGATACCAAGGGCCGATTCTTGGGGGGCTTGATTTTGCCGGGCCACGGCATCATGTTGCGTGCACTCGAATCGGGCACGGCAGGCTTGCATGTACCCACAGGCGAGGTCACGCCTTTCCCGACCAACACCAGCGATGCCTTGACCAGTGGCGGCACCTATGCCATTGCCGGGGCATGTGAGCGCATGGTGCAGCACCTGCGCGAGCGCACCGGGCTAGAGCCCTTGTGCATCATGACCGGTGGCGCGGGTTGGAAAATGGCCCCCAGCATGTCGCTGCAATTTGAACTTGTGGACAACCTGATTTTTGATGGCCTGCTGGCCATGGCCGCCCAACGCTTCGCTTGACGGCCTTGGTGTCGCTGTCAGCGCTTGGCTGAGCTGTAAGCGGCGGTCAGACCTTGCAAGTGGGTCTGCAGGTCAGGGCTGGCCATGTAAGGCGTCAACAAAGCCAGCACATGCTGCGCACCCCTCGTCAAGGCCAAACCGGCGCTGGCGGGCTCCAGGGCTTGCCGAGGGTTACGCACGTACTCATAACTCAGCCAGTACGTCACCATGACCGACATGCTGGCCGACAGCCTTTCGATGCTGTCGGGGTCAATGCGCATCAGGCCTGCGACGGCCAAAGACTCCAGCATCAACCTGAAGGCGTGGGTTTTGCGTTCCAGCACCGCATGGAAATGCGTCTCCAGGTGTCGATTGCCCGACAACAGGTTGTTCAGATCGCGGTACAAGAAACGGTAGTTCCAAACCTGCTCGAACAGTGAGTGCAGAAAAAACCAGGCGTCCTCAACGTCTTGCACATCCGGGGCCGCATCCAGCAAGCCCAGCATGGCCACTTCGTATTGGTCAAACAAGCGGTTGACCAAGGCGTCTTTCGATGCGAAGTGGTAATACAGGTTGCCGGGACTGATGTTGAGTTCGGACGAGATCAGCGTCGTCGACACATTGGGTTCACCGAAGCGGTTGAACAGCTCCAGCGTGATCTCGGCGATGCGCTCAGCGGTGCGGCGGGGTGCTTTTTTGGCCATGGCTGAAGACGTAGCCGATCAATCAAACCGTCTTTTTGGACCGCTTGACGGCACGGGTCGCTTGGGGTTGGGCTTTGAGTGTTTTCCCTGCGGTGGCTGCTTTGGGTTTCGCGTTGGTCGAGGTTGGTTTGCGCGCACTCTGGGGTTGCAGCGCAGCCAGCTGCGCTTCCAGTTGTGCCACACGGTCGTTCAGCATCTGAATGTCCAGCATCGTGGGCATCCCCAACCGGTGCAAGGCCTTGGCCACACGGTCTTCAAACAAATGCTCCAGCTTGTCCACCCGTCCAGTGGCTTGCTGGCCGAAATCACTGGCCATGTGGCTCAACCGTTCGGTGGCTTCTTGCAAGCGCTGCTGCGCTTCGGCCTGGCTTTTGCGCTGAAAGGCCAAACCGTCATTCACCAGGGCCTCTATGGCTTTGCTGCCTTGTTCCTGGGCTTTGGCCATGGCCCCCAAGCCCGCCAGCCAAACGTGCTGGGCGGGCGGCGTGATGCTGTCTTGCGGCACGGCGGTGCTGTTTTTGTTGTGCGTGGTGTCGTTTGATTTGGCCATGGGGTACTTCCTGAACAAGGCGTCACTTTAACCTGCGTTCAAGCGCAATGCTCCTAAAATCGCAAGACAATGGTGCCGCGTCCCGTAGCACTCACCAGATTCACATCCATATGACCATTTTCGTCACCGGCGGAGCCGGCTTCATCGGTGCCAACTTTATCCTCGACTGGCTCACCGCCAGCAACGAGGCCGTCATCAACTTGGACAAGCTCACCTACGCGGGCAACCCCGAGACCTTGGCCAGTCTGCAAGGCGATGCCCGCCACCGATTGGTGCAAGGCGATATCGGTGATGCCGATTTGGTCAGTCGCTTGCTGGCCGAGCACCAGCCCCGGGCCGTGGTCAACTTTGCTGCCGAAAGCCATGTGGACCGCTCCATCCATGGCCCGGGGGAGTTCATTGAGACCAACATCGTGGGCACCTTCCGTCTGCTGGAGTCGGTGCGGGGGTATTGGAACGGCTTGCCTGCTTCTGGCAATCTCGAACTGGGGCTCGTTCCCACCAAAAGCAGCTTCCGGTTTTTGCACGTCTCCACCGACGAGGTGTATGGCTCGTTGAGCAAATCTGCCCCCGCCTTTGCCGAGACGAACCGCTATGAGCCCAACAGCCCCTACAGCGCCAGCAAAGCCGCCAGCGACCATTTAGTGCGCGCTTGGCACCACACCTATGGCCTGCCGGTGCTCACCACCAATTGCAGCAACAATTACGGCCCTTACCATTTTCCCGAAAAACTCATCCCGCTCATGATCGTCAACGCGCTGGCAGGCAAGCCCCTGCCCGTGTATGGCGACGGCATGCAGGTCCGTGACTGGTTGTACGTCAAAGACCATTGCAGTGCGATTCGCCGCGTGCTCGAAGCGGGGCGCCTGGGCGAGACCTACAACGTGGGCGGCTGGAACGAAAAGCCCAACATCGAGATCGTGCAAACCGTGTGCAAGTTGTTGGATGCCTTGCGCCCCAAAGCCGATGGCACAAGCTACGCCAGCCAGATCACGTATGTGACCGATCGTCCGGGGCACGACCGCCGCTACGCCATCGACGCCCGCAAGCTCGAAGCCGAGCTGGGCTGGAAACCTGCCGAGACCTTTGAGACTGGCATCCGCAAAACCGTGGAGTGGTATTTGGCCAACCCCGAGTGGGTGGCCCATGTGCAAAGCGGGGCCTACCGTGAGTGGGTTCAAAAACAATACAGCGCCCCATGAAAATCCTGCTGCTTGGGCAAAACGGCCAGGTTGGCTGGGAACTGCAACGCAGTCTGGCTCCTTTGGGTGAGGTGCTCGCGTTGGACCGCCACAGCACCGTGCATTGTGGCGACCTGAGTCAACCCGAGCGCTTGGTGCAAACGGTGCGCAACTGGCGTCCCGATGTCATCGTCAATGCCGCGGCCCACACGGCGGTCGACAAGGCCGAGTCAGAGCCCGATCTGGCCCGCTGCCTGAACGCCACCGCTCCAGCCGCGCTGGCGCAGGCCGCCGCCGAAGTTGGTGCCTGGCTGGTGCATTACTCGACCGACTATGTGTTCAACGGCCAAGGCGTTCAACCTTGGCAAGAAGGTGATGTCACCGGCCCACTGAGTGTGTATGGCCAGACCAAACTCGAAGGCGAGCAGGCCATTGCTGCCAGTGGCTGCAAACACCTGATTTTTCGCACCAGCTGGGTCTATGCGGCGCGGGGTGGCAACTTTGCCAAGACCATGCTGCGCCTGGCCGGAGAGCGCGAACGCCTCACGGTGGTCGATGACCAACACGGCGCACCCACGGGTGCAGACCTGATCGCAGACGTGACCGCCCACGCTATCCGCCAAGTCATTGCCAACACCGCCTCGGCTTTGGCGGGCACTTACCACCTGGTGGCTTCGGGTGAAACCAGTTGGCACGGCTATGCCAGCCATGTGATCGCGCAGGCGCGGCACATTCAACCCGCGCTGGACCTGAAAGTGATCGACATTGCCCCGGTGTCCACCAGTGCCTTTCCAACACCTGCTCAACGCCCTTTGAACTCGCGCCTGAGTACCCACAAATTGCAGCAAGCCTTTGGGCTTGTGCCACCGCCGTGGCAACAAGGCGTCAACCGCATGCTGGCCGAGATCCTCTGAACGGTCACAGGCTTGCGGCACAATCGCCAGAACTTTTTGATCCTTCTTTGACAACCCCGTTTCGCACCATGACCGACACCACTGCCGCCCCTTCCGTTGCACCGCATGACCAAGCCCAGATCCTGGCGCAGGCCATGCCCTACATCCGCAAGTTCCACGGCAAGACGCTGGTGATCAAATACGGCGGCAACGCCATGACCGATCCAGCCTTGCAACAAGCCTTTGCCGAAGATGTGGTGCTGCTCAAACTGGTGGGCATGAACCCGGTGGTGGTGCATGGTGGTGGACCACAGATTGAGACCGCTTTGAAGCGTTTGGGCAAAACTGGTGAATTCATCCAGGGCATGCGCGTGACCGATGCCGAAACCATGGAAGTCGTTGAGTGGGTGCTGGGCGGTGAAGTGCAGCAAGACATCGTGGGCATGATCAACCGCGCAGGCGGCAAGGCGGTGGGTCTGACGGGCCGTGACGGCGGTTTGATCCGTGCCAAAAAATTGCGCTTGGTGGACAGCCAAGACCCCAGCAAAGAACACGATGTGGGTCAGGTCGGCGAGATCGAAAGCATCGACCCCGCCATCTTGAAATGCTTGCAAGACGACGCCTTCATTCCCGTGGTCAGCCCGATTGGTTTTGGCGTCAACAACGAAAGCTACAACATCAACGCCGACGTGGTAGCCGCCAAACTGGCCACTGTATTGCAGGCTGAAAAGTTGCTCATGCTCACCAACATCCGTGGTGTGCTCGACAAAGAAGGCCAGCTCTTGACCGAGTTGACACCCAGCCGCATTGACGAGCTGTGTGCCGACGGCACCATCAGCGGCGGCATGATCCCCAAAATCGCGGGTGCGCTCGATGCGGCCAAGAGCGGCGTGAACGCGGTGCACATCATCGACGGCCGCGTACCACACGCCATGCTGCTCGAGGTGCTGTCCGAACAAGCCTTTGGCACGATGATCCGCAGCCGCTGAAGGTCTGGGCTTCGTCTGTCGAGGCGGTTCAATCAACAAGAGGGGGCGAGATGTCAGACCCAGAACAACAAAGCGAGCGATTTTCAGACGAAGAGGCCGCCCCAGCGCGCAAGCGCCCACGCCCGGGTGAGCGCCGTTTGCAAATTTTGCAAACCTTGGCCACCATGCTGGAGCAGCCCGGTGCAGAGCGTGTCACCACCGCCAGCTTGGCCGCCAAAATCGGTGTGAGCGAAGCGGCGCTGTACCGGCACTTCGCCAGCAAGGCGCAGATGTTTGAAGGTCTGATTGATTTTGTCGACCAGTCTGTCATCGGCTTGATTCGTCAGGTCACCGACCGCGAACCTTTAGGCCCCAACCAAGCCGCACGCATTGTGGCGCTGTTGCTGCAGTTTGCCGAAAAAAACCCCGGCATGAGTCGCGTCATGATCGGCGATGCGCTGGTGCTGGAGCACGAGCGCCTGCAAGAGCGCATCAACTTGCTGTTTGACAAGATTGAAGCGCAACTGCGCCAGTCCCTCAAAGCCACAGAGTCCGCCACCCCCACAGCCGATGCACAGTGGGTCGCGTCTGTGCTGGTGGCTTTCATGCAAGGCCGCTTGCAGCGCTTTGCACGTTCAGGGTTCAAGCGCTTGCCGTCTGAGCATTTGCAGGCGGCATTGGAGCGAATGCTTTAAGCAGCGCCCAGTCCAGGGTGTGGAATGTCTGAATTCGGCCAAGAGCGGTCTTTTGAACAGAACGCGCACTGCGTTGTATTTAGGCCCAAAGAATTTTTTCGCTGATTATTGGGCACCTTTTTGATTGCAGTCATGTATTTTCTCGAACCAACACTGGAATTCGAAAAAATTAAAATTCGTACTGTATTGGGCCACTTCGCAAGGTGTCAAGACACAATGCTTTTGATCTCGGGTCACATGGGCATGTCAAATCGATAGCCAAGCCCGTAGACCGATGCGATGCAGTCACTTGCGGGTTCAACCATCTGCACCTTTTTGCGCAGGTTCTTGATGTGGGTGTCGATGGCCCGGTCACTGATGTCTCGGTAACTGTTGTGCACACTTGCCAGCAGTTGTTCGCGTGAGAAGACCCTGCCGGGGCGGGCCAGCAAGGTTCTGAACATCATGAATTCAATCCGGGTCAGAGGTAGCCACTGTCCCATCCAACTGATTCTGAAAGAGGCATCCTCGATAACCCAGGCTTGTGGTGATGCTTTAACCTTGCCGCCTGCTCTGCGCAATAGCGCCCGGACGCGGGCCACAACCTCTCGCGGCGCGAAGGGCTTACAGACGTAATCATCGGCACCGGTGTCGAGTCCAAGCAAACGGTCTAGTTCGTCGATGCGCGCAGTCAGCATCAGTATGGGGACATCACTGAATTCGCGGATGGCTTTACATACGCCAATGCCGTCCATGCCAGGCAACATCCAATCCAAGATCACGATATCAGGGGTATGTTGTGAGACGCACTGCACCGCTTCACGTCCGTCGAAGACCGGTGTCGCTTCATAGCCATCTGCGCGCAGGTAGTTTAGTAACAGCTCCGAAATCTTGCGGTCATCTTCAACGACCATTACGCGGCTCAGGGTTTGATTTTTCATACCTCTTTGTCTCCCTCACTGGGTAACTCAATGAGAAATTGAACTCCGCCTTTTGGCGAAGCCTTGGCCCGGATGACGCCGCGATGGGCATGGGCAATTTGTTGGCAGATCGCCAGCCCCAAGCCGCTGCCACCCGTCTCACGCCCTCTGGCGGGGTCTGCCCGGTACAAAGGCTCAAAAATACGCAATAAATCAATGGGGGATAGGCTCGGTGCCGTATCTTCCACGATGATGGCGACCTGGTCTCCATCGCTTTGAATTTGCAAAAAAACCTGCCCCGGTGCGTCGGTGTAGCGCAGGCTGTTTTCTATCAGATTGCCCAGCAGTTGTTCCATGCGTTTGGCATCCCAGCGCACTTGCACTGGAGCCTCTGGCTTGCTTTGCAACTGCAGCGTCAGGCCCTGCTGGCTCGCCCGTAACGCAAAACGTTGCACGATGCTATCAAGCAGCGTCACTGCGTTCAAATCTTCAAAGTAGCAAGGCAGGTACCGCAAATCGGTCATAGCCAACAGGTGCAAATCATCGACCAGCGCGTTGAGTTGCAGCACTTCCTCACGCAGCGAGAACAGGGCCTGTGGCGACATCGCGATGACACCCTCTATCAATGCGTCGACCTCACCACGCAGCACGGTCAAAGGGGTGCGCAGTTCATGTGACATGTCCGCTATCCATTGTCGACGCGAAGTTTCCAACTTGTGCAAGTCTTCAGCCATGCGGTTGATGTTGCGCATCGTGTCCCCAATTTCATCCGTCCGGTGCGCGCTGAGTCTGGTGTCAAACTCGCCCGCGGCGATTTTTTCGGTGGCCGCCTGAATTTCGATTAAAGGGCGCACCCATTGGCGGGCAACCCATAGAGCACTCAGCAAGGCGCCGAATAACAATACGCCCGCCACAACAATGATGCTTTGATATTGTGAAGTCAGGAACTTGGCCTCGACATCGTCTGGCACCGGCTTGAGTTTCAGCATGTGCATCACAGCTACCGCTTGACCCTGCACATAAACAGGCCTCTCCACATGCTTGGCAGTATCGGCCGGGAGTGATTTGCCTAATAGTGGGTGACCGTTGGGGGTATAAAGTGCGACCCTGTCCTTGAAGGCGTCAATGCTGTCAATAGGCGGCAACGGCGGGGCAAAGAAGCCTCCTTCAGAACCGGTCATGCGGGGCAAAAGGGGCCTGCTTGGTAAGGCACCTTGCGCCCGTCCAAACTCATGCAAGAGCACGTATATATCTACACCTTGAGTTGCCAAGGCCCCCAAACCACCGGCTACCTCTGCGCGAGCTGATACCAGTGCAGCGAATTTCTCAAGCCGCTCGACATCGCGACTGGCTAAAAAATCGGAAAAACCATTTCGCAAATTCCAAGCATTCAAAGCACCCATACAAAGTACCGTCAAGAGGACGGTAGACAGCAACACAAGTGCTTGGGTGTGGGCAAGGCGAAATCGCATGATGGCTTTCTATTGGGCTACGCAAATGTGGAGAAATTGTGAGCATTCCCACATATTTTCACCACATTGATTTTCCAAAATAGAGCAACCGTGTTGTAGGTGCAGCCCGAAAAATTTGGAACCATCCCATGAAATTCAATGATATTTTGAACAGGCCTTTTGCTCACGTTTTAGGCCTGACCGCGTTCACAGCAGCTTTGACAGCGTGCCGCGCGCTCTCTGCACAGCCCACAGATGGAAAAATCGGACCATCCTACCCGCCACCAGAGGCAATGGCAGCATGTCAATCCTTGAGCAGCGGTCATGTGTGCAGCTTTACGTCACCGCGTGGTGCCATGAAGGGTACTTGCTGGGCACCTGAGGGTAAGCCACTCGCCTGCAAGCCTAAAGATGCACCATCTGGTGGCACACCTTCACCCAAACAGTAAATACCCATTAACCACGCACATGTCGATCAAACTCAAATATTTCATACCACGGTGTTTTTCTTTTTCTATTCAACCTCTCGTGCTGTTGATGGCCATGACGTCGATGGCTGTGAGCCCTTTGGTTTTGGCACAAGCTATCGATGACGATGCTTGGCATTTCACTGTCGGTATGGGCGTCATTGCGCAGCCCAAATATCCTGGTAGCAATGAGACACGCACTGGGGGCATGCCCGTCTTCAATGCCACTAAAAGTCGTTTCCAAATAGGTGCCTTGGTTGGCGTGGGTGTGCCTTTGGGGATGAGCTATACCCTGATTCAAGAGGGATCTTGGCGTCTCGGCTTGGGTATAGGCACAGGGTTGGGTAATTCACGCACCGCCAACGAAGGCACTGAGCTGTCAAGCCTTGGTGAAATCAAACAAACAACTTTAGGTGCGGTGTTTGGCAGCTACTCAGTGGGCGCTGTCAGCACGTCGGCCAGCATCATTCGAGATGTTGGCGGGCATCAACAAGGCACACGTGCCATCGTGGATGTCATGTTCAGCGCCAGACCCGCGGATAACTGGGTTTTGAGTGCAGGCCCTGGCATGACTTTGATGGACAGCCAGCATGCTCAAACCTATTATGGTGTGACTGCGGCTCAAAGCGCTAGTTCCGGATACAGCACTTACAAGGCCACAGCGGGTATCAATGCCTTGCGGATTAGCGCCAATGCAAGTTATGAAATCTCCCGTGAATGGAGCCTGGGTGCCAAGCTCAATGTTTCCAAACTTCAGGGCGATGCCGCAAACAGCCCGACCGTTAAAAAAGACGCTCAAACCAGCTATGGGTTGTTTGTGAATTACCGTTTTTGAGATTCTTAATCAACACCATCCTAGGAAATTTTCCATGTCCATACACACACCATTCCATATCACTGTTGTAGGTGCGATCGCCATCACGCTGAGCGCTTGCGGCGGTGGCAGCAGCCTCAGCAGCTTTGACGGTACAGGTGCCGGCACCAGTACGGCTGAGGTACTTTGTAACTACGCTTCCAGTCTTTTTAACAGTTCACCCTCTGTCAATGCCACAGCGACAGCGACTTGGTCTTGCAGCAGCACCTTGCGCTCAATCACGGCAAACGGGCTGCCAGACCATGCTGTTGGCAGCTTCCCCAACAATGACAACCCCAACACCATCTCAACACAAAACATTTCAGCCTCCGTTGCATTGGCTCCAACAAAGACCGATGTAATTACGCCGCGCGTTGGTGCGCAGAACAAACCAGGAATGGCATTGAATGGCATCGTCTTTGATCCAGGAACGGCGGGCGCGTGCGATAACTCGGGCGCTTGCGATTTAGGACGCGGCACAGGTGCATGGAGCATTGAAGCATTGGGCCAGAATTCATTCAGATTTGGTACTGACAGCAACAACGCGCATGTGCAGCCACAGGGCACCTATCATTACCACGGCATTCCTGAGGGATTGGTGACCAAACTCAATAGGGGCGTCGTCATGTCCATGTCCTTGATCGGTTGGGCTGCTGATGGCTTTCCAATCTATGCGCGCTACGGGTACAGCACAGCCACCGATGCCAGTTCGGCCATCAAGGTTGTCACGTCCAGCTACAAGCTGAAATCTACTCCCGATGCCAATCGGCCAGCAACAAGTCTGTACCCTATGGGTGCCTTCACTCAAGACTATGAATATGTTGTGGGTGCCGGCGACTTGGATGAATGCAATGGCCGCTCGGGTGTCACGCCAGAATTTCCAAATGGCATTTACCACTACTTTGCAACCGATACATTTCCTTATCTGCAACGTTGTGTGAAGGGGATGCTTTGACACGTGCATGGCTTGGACGCTGTTGCGCCAAATCGATTGCAGTCGGCCTTTTATTTTGCGGAACTTGGTTGGCTGCGGCCACTGCGCACGCGCATTGGGTCGCTGCTCAAAGTGGCACTTTGAACATAGTGGGCCAGACTGCATTCTTGGTGCTTTCTGTGCCTGTTTCGGCTTTGCAGCGCGTGGACGATGACCATGATGGCAACATGTCCAAAGATGAGTTGGCGCGCCATGACGGTGACATCCATCAGCAGATCCAGGCGGGCATTCAACTAATGGGGCCTGATCGGGCGTTCCCCCTTCAATTGCTCATGGTCGATATTGCACCTGCAGACAGCACGCCCGAATCGCCAGCCAGTCACCTTGTCGTATTGGGTCGATTTGAATTGAATCCGCATGGGTCCAATGTGGACAAGTCAACTTCTCTTGTGTTTTCCAACCTTGAGCTGCATTTTTCACTGTTTGGTCAAAACGATGGCGAGCAAACTCAGGATTTGACGATCACGCGTCAGTCGGAAAAACAGTGGGTAAGGTTCACAAAAGACAACAACAAGAAAATTCTATTACCCAGCTCGACGGCCGTGTTCAGTGAGTACGTACGTACTGGCGCAAGCCATGTGCTCGGCGGGGCGGACCATCTGCTGTTTCTGCTTGTCGTCCTGTCGGCGGCTTGGCGCTTGGCGGCCTTGGTCGGTGCCTTGACTTGTTTCACAGCGGGTCACGCCATCACACTTGCGGCTTGCGTTTGGGGTGGATTTTCGGTCTCTGAGCAGCTTGTCGAACTTGCTATTGCTGCAACCATTGTGGGGATGGCTGCTTTCGATGTGTGGACACGCAGACGCGCCAAGGTGGTGCCATCTTTCGTCCGGCTGCTGATGGTGTTTGTTTGCGCACTGGTGCATGGGCTTGGTTTGGCGGGTGCATTGAGTGGCTTGACGCAGTGGCCAACGGGCAGCAGCCCATTCATTTTCGCGCTTGCGGGGTTCAATCTTGGCATTGAGTTGGCACAGATTGGCGTCGCGGTTTTGGCGAGCTTGTTTGTACTGCTTCTGAAGCGATCGTTTGAGTCTCAGGGCCTACAACAAGTATCGCATTATGGTTCGGTCGTGGGCATGATGGCTGGTACTTTTTGGTTCATCGAACGTGCCATGCAAGCTATTTAAATTCATCGCTGTCAATTTTTGAGGTTCAAGTGAAAATTGTGACTGCCGCATTGCCAGGGTTAAATCTGGCCATGGCGCATGCGTAAGTGACCCCGTGCCCGAACACGTTCGAACGTGTGCAGGACGCGCTTGCCTCTGAAGGTGATGCGACGGAATTCAGATTGGTGACCCCCCTCGATCAGGTCCCCCTGACTTGGCGACACGATGACAATTCGGTCAGGAACAGCAACGCAGCCTTACAAGGTGTCGCCTCACCAATTCCACAAAGTCCCATCGTGCTGCAACCGGTTCACCGGCAAATAAGCCCTCTGATACGGGTACTTGGCGGCCAGCTTTTCGTCGATGTCCACCCCGTGACCGGGTGATTCTCCGCAATGCATCATGCCGCGTTCAAAGCGGTAATCGTGCGGAAACACCGAGAGCATTTCTTCGCTGTGCGGCATGTATTCCTGCACGCCAAAGTTGGGCACCCAGGTGTCAAAGTGCAGGGCCGCGCCCATGCACACGGGCGACAGGTCGGTCGCGCCGTGGCAGCCGGTGCGCACTTGGTAGAGGCTCGCCAGGTCGGCGATGCGGCGCAGGTGGGTGATGCCGCCCGCGTGGACCACGGTGGTGCGGATGTAGTCGATCAGCTGTTTTTCGATCAGCGTCTTGCAGTCCCAGATGCTGTTGAAAATCTCGCCCACTGCGATCGGTGTGGTGGTGTGGTGGCGAATCCACTGGAAGGCATCTTGGTTTTCGGCGGGCGTGGGGTCTTCCATCCAAAACATGCGCACCGGCTCCAGTGCTTTGCCCAGTTGCCCTGCTTCGATGGGTGTCAGGCGGTGGTGCACGTCGTGCAGCAAATGGATGTCGGGGCCCACAGCTTCGCGCACGGCTTCAAACAGGCCAGGGGTGTGGCGCAAATATTTTTCGGTGCTCCAGTCGTGCTCGCTGGGCAAGTTGCCGTCGGCGGGCTCGTACATACGGTTTGTTCCACTCACGCCATAGACCTTGTTCAGACCCGGCACGCCGCTCTGGGCGCGGATGGCCAGATAGCCTTCTTCCTTGTGGCGCAAAACTTCGTCAACGGTTTCGACCGTGTCGCGGCCATTGGCGTGGCCGTAGACCATGACTCCGATGCGGCTGCGCCCGCCCAACAACTGGTACAGCGGCATGTTCGCCATCTTGGCCTTGATGTCCCACAGCGCGGTGTCTACAGCCGCAATGGCGCTCATGGTCACCGGGCCACGTCGCCAGTAAGCGCCCTTGTAGAGGTATTGCCAGATGTCTTCGATCTGCTGCGGGTCGCGCCCGATCAGGCAGGGAATGAGGTGGTCTTCGAGGGTGCTGACCACGGCCAGTTCGCGGCCGTTGAGCGTGGCGTCGCCGATGCCGGTGACGCCTTGGTCGGTCTCGATCTTGAGGGTGACGAAGTTGCGGCCAGGGCTGCAGACGATGACGCGGGCGGCGGTGATTTTCATGGTGCGGGCCTCCGTGCTCAGACTTCTTGTTGCAGCAGTTGCTGGATGGCAGCGTCCACGCCGTGCTGCAGCACCTGCTGGTGCCAGTGCGTCACACGGGCGGCCCATGCGGCGTGGCCGGGCAGGGTGCTGCCCCACAGGTCTTCACGCGCCAGTAGGGCGCGCACGCAGGCCTCGGGTTCGGTGCGTTGCGCGGCACCCAGAGCCATGAGGCTTTCGGCTTGCGGGTCGTTCAAGGCATAGGTTTGGCCTTGCTCGTCCCTGCCCAGCGTGTAGCGCAAGAAGACGGCTGCGGCCAGCGCATGGTGTTCAAACGTAGCGCCTTGCGCGATCTGGCCCAGCACCGAAGGCGGCCAACGCTGCGGGATTTTTTGCGAGCTGTCGGTGGCGATCTGGTGCACGCTGTGCTTGAGGTAGGGGTTGCCAAATCGCACGATCAGCGCGTCACGGTAGTCGGCCCAGTCGCTGCGGGCGAGGTGTGGCGAGACTTCGCGGCTCATCAGGCGGTGCACAAAGCTGCGGATATGCGGCTCACCGATGCAACTGGCGATGAAAGGCCTGCCGGTGATCGCACCCATCAGCGCCATGGCCGAATGGCTGCCGTTGAGCATGCGCAGCTTGGCTTCTTCGTAGCTGTGCACATCGGGCGTGACACGCACACCCGCGCTTTGTAGCAGGGCGGCGTCTGTCGGGTCGGCAAAGCGGTCTTCGATCACCCATTCCCAAAAGCCTTCGGTGCTCAGGGCGCAGAGGTCGGTTTGGCCCAGCACCTCTTGAGCGGCGGCCATGACATCGGGCGTGGCGGCGGGCACGATGCGGTCGACCATGCTGCACGGAAAGGCGCAGTGCGCGTCCAGCCAGCGCAGCACATCGGCGTCTTGTGGCGTTGCGGCGGCTTTGACCAAGGCCTGCAGCTTGTGCCCGTTGCCCTGCAGGTTGTCGCACGATGCGATGGTGATGCCAGAAAGCCCCGCTTGCTGGCGCAAGCGCAAACCGTCCAGTAGGAGTCGGGCCAGGGCTGGTGTGTAGCCTTTTTCTGTCACCGTGAGCGTGACCCAACGGGTGCTGGGCGCGGCGATGGCCTGCACCACCGCATCGCGCTCGTTGGCGGCCACATTCATGCGCCACAGCGCCCCGAGCACTTGCCACTTCACACCTTTTGCATCGGCCACGCGCACGGCATACAGGCCGTCTTGTGCTTTGAGTTGGTTGACCAAGCTGGGCCGTGTCATGCCCACGCCATGAATGCCCCAGCGCGTGTCGCCACGGGCCAGCAGCTGGTCAAACACCATGGCCTGGTGTGCCCGGTGAAAAGCACCCAAGCCCAAATGCACCACGCCGCAGGCGTAGGTCGTGCGGTCATATGCCGGGGTGTGGATGGAGGCGGGCAGGGCGCGGAGTGTGGCAGCAGACAGGGTCATGGTGTGAGGTGTGTAGACCTTGAACACAGGGCCTTCAGGCCGCAGGCGTTCAACGTTGTTGGAGTTTTTGCTCAGACGCCTCGATCTCGGCCCAGGTGGCGTCGTCGATCCAGATGCCGTTTTGTTCGCGGTCAGCCCGTGCAGTGCGCTCAGGCTCGCCTGCGAGCTTGACACCATCGCTGCCGGGCGCATCGGGGCTTTGGCGTAGCCAGTCGACAAAGGCCAGGGCTTCTTGTTCAAACATGGCTTGTGTGCCCAGCCGCACCGGGTCAATCAGCATGGTCAGCATGCTGTTGAGTACGGCGCGCTTGTCGTCTGCCTCGTGGTGCCAAGTGCCGCCGCCGGTCAGCGCACCGCCCAGCAGTTCGCAAGCCATGGCCATGCCAAAACCTTTGTGGTCACCAAAGGTCATGAGCGCACCAAACAAACCGTTGGACTGCGGCACCACCACCACACCGGGCTTGGTGGTGGGGTGGCCGTGTTCGTCGATCAAATAGCCCGGCGGCACTTGCTCGCCCTTGTTGTGGGCCACGCGCATCTTGCCTTGCGCCACGCGGCTGGTGGCAAAGTCCAGCACAAATGGGGCGCGATTGCCTATGGGCACGCCGATGCAGCAGGGGTTGGTGCCAAAGCGCCCATCGCCACCGCCAAAGGGCGCGACCACGGGGCGTGACAGCACATTGACAAAATGCACCGACACCAGGCCTTGGGCCACGGCCATCTCGGCAAAGTGGCCGATGCGACCCAGGTGGTGCGAGCGGCTCAGGGCCACGGTGCACACACCGTGTTGCTTGGCGCGCTCGATGCCCATCTGCATGGCCTGCACGCCGGTGATTTGGCCGTAGCCACGCTGGCCGTCGAGGTTCAAGAGCGGGCCGGTGTCGAGCAACACCTTCACGCCTGTGTTGGGCGACAGGCCTCCTTCGAGCACCGCGTCCACATAGCGCGGCACCATGCCCACGCCGTGCGAGTCGTGGCCGCTCAGGTTGGCCATGACCAGGTTGTCGGCCACTTGCGCGGCTTCGGCAGGCGTGCTGCCCGCTTGTTCAATGATGTGGGCGACTTTGGTGCGCAGTTGGTTTGCAGAGATGGTGTGGCTCATGTTCTTTTTTTAATCAGTTGGGGACAGAGCTGAAGATCTGTCCCGCAAACACCTTACTTTGCGCGCGAAGCCATGATGGCTTCTGACACGTTACGCGGGGCTTCCGTGTAGTGCTTGAATTCCATGGTGTAGGTCGCACGACCTTGAG
>CAYRBW010000013.1:2121-8111 GCA_964422575.1 uncultured Limnohabitans sp. | reverse complement strand
GTTGGGGACAGAGCTGAAGATCTGTCCCGCAAAGTCATTGGATTGGACAGAGCTGAAGATCTGTCCCGCAAAGTCATTACATGACCGCACCGACTTGCCACGGCACGAATTCGTTTTGACCGTAACCATGGCGCTCGCTCTTGGTCGGCTCCCCTGAGGCCGCAGTCAAAATCATTTCAAAAATGCGCTGCCCCATCTCGGCGATGCTCACGCCACCGTCCACGATTTCGCCGCAGTTCAGGTCCATGTCTTCTTCTTGCTTTTTCCAGAGCGCGGTGTTGGTCGAGAATTTCAGGCTGGGCGAAGGTGCGCAGCCATACGCGCTGCCGCGCCCGGTGGTGAAGCAAATCAGGTTGGCCCCACCGGCCACCTGGCCTGTGGCGCTCACCGGGTCGTAGCCGGGGGTGTCCATGTAAACAAAGCCTTTGGCCGTGACCGGTTCGGCGTATTCGTACACCGCTTGCAGGTTGCTGGTGCCGCCCTTGGCCACCGCGCCCAGCGACTTTTCAAGGATGGTGGTCAGGCCACCTGCCTTGTTGCCGGGTGAAGGGTTGTTGTTCATTTCACCGCCGTTGATGGCGGTGTAGTTCTCCCACCAGCGGATGCGTTCGATCAGTTTGTGCGCCACCTCTGACTTGACAGCGCGGCGCGTGAGCAAATGCTCGGCACCATAAATTTCGGGTGTTTCGCTCAGGATTGCGGTGCCGCCGTGCTGCACCAGCAGGTCCACCGCCGCGCCCAACGCCGGGTTGGCGCTGATGCCTGAATAACCGTCCGAACCGCCGCACTGCAGACCGACGGTGATGTGCTCGACGCTGCAAGGCTCACGCTGGATCGCGTTGGCGCGGGGCAGCATCTCTTCGATCAGGGCAATGCCTTTTTCCACTGTCAAGCGCGTGCCGCCCGTGTCCTGGATGTTGAAGACCTTGAGCGTGTCGCCCTCGCGCAGGCTGCTGTGTACCAGCCACGTGTTGAGTTGGTTGGCCTCGCAGCCCAGACCCACCACCACCACGCCCCAGAAATTGGCGTGGGTGGCATAGCCGGCCAGCGTGCGTTCGAGCAACTGGATACCCAGTCCCTCGGTGTCCATGCCGCAGCCGGTGCCGTGGGTGAGAGCCACCACGCCGTCTACATTGGGAAAGTTGGCCAGCGCGGCGGGGTTGTTGCGCTTGGAAAAATGGTCGGCAATGGCGCGCGCTGCGGTGGCCGAGCAGTTCACGCTGGAGAGCACGCCGATGTAGTTGCGTGTGGCCACGCGACCGTCTGAGCGCTTGTAGCCCATGAAGGTTGCCTGCTTGCGAACGGGTTCAGCTTTGACGTCTTGCCCGATGGCGTAGTCGCGCTCGAAGTTGCCTTTTTCAGCGCCCATGTTCAGGTTGTGGGTGTGCACATGCTCGCCAGGCCCAATGGCTTGTGATGCAAAACCAATGATCTGGTTGTAGCGGCGCACGGGCTCACCCGCCGCGATGGTGCGCGTGGCGATTTTGTGGCCTGGCGGAATCAGGCCACGCACGGCCACGCCATCCACAGTGCTGCCGCTCATGAGCTGGGCGCGTGCGATGACCACGTCATCGGCGGGGTGCAAGCGAATGAAAGAACTCATGAGCAGGCCTTAATAAAACTGCTTGGGCAACCACAGCACCAAGCTGGGAGCGTAAGTGATGATGACCAGGCTACCCAGCAAGGGGAAGAGCCAGGGCAGAATGGCGCGGGTGGTGGCCTCCACACTCAGGCGTGCCACGCGGGCCAGCACAAACAGCACCATGCCCATGGGCGGATGCAGCAGGCCGATCATCAGGTTAAGTACCATGACCAGGCCGAAGTGCACCAGATCAATGCCCAGCTTCTGGCAGATGGGCACCAGAATCGGCACGAGGATGGTGATGGCCGCGGTGGGCTCCAAGAAACAGCCGACAAAAAGCATCAGCAAGTTGGCCAGCAAGAGGAACATCCAAGGCTCCTGAGTGAAGCCCAGCACCCACTCGCTGATGGCTGAGGTCACACCAGTGGCGGTCAACATCCAGCCAAAAATACTCGCGGCGGCCACGATGAACAGCACGGTGGCTGTCGTCTCGACGGTGTCTAGACAAATCTTCACGAACATCTTGAAGTTGAGTGTGCGGTACCAAAAAAAGCCCAATGCAATCGCCCAGACGCAGGCCGCAATCGCGCCTTCGGTGGGCGTGAACACGCCGGTGGTCATGCCGCCGATCAGCAGCACAGGCGTCATGATGGGCAGCACGGCCTGGAAATTGAAGAATTTGTCTGCGGCGAACAAGACAATCAAAGCCCCGAAAACCGTCAGTTGTGGCGGTGTGCCCATGACGGTGACCAGCCACCAGATGGACAGTGGCCAGCCGATGACCACAGCGGTTTCGACCAAAGCCTTGATCACTTTGGGCCACTCGAATTTGACGTCAGCGCCCCAGCTGTTTTTATGGGCGAAGAATGCCACAGTCAACATCATCAAAATGGCCATCAGCACGCCGGGCAAGATGCCGGCCAAAAACAAAGCTCCAACCGACACGTTGGCCATCATGCCGTAGATCACAAAAGGCAAGCTGGGCGGAATGATGGGCCCCAGCGTGGCCGAAGCGGCGGTGACACCCACCGCAAACTCGGTGCTGTAGCCATGGTCTTTCATGGCCTTGATCTCGATGGTGCCCAAACCTGCGGCATCGGCAATCGCCGTGCCACTCATGCCCGCAAACACGACCGAGCCGACCACGTTGACGTGACCTAAGCCACCCTTGAGCCAACCCACCAAGGCCAGCGCGTAGTTGTAGATCCGGTTGGTGATGCCCGCATTGTTCATCAAGTTGCCGGCCAGGATGAAGAAAGGCACGGCCAATAAAGGAAAGCTGTCGATGCCCGAGACCATGCGGTGGATGACCACAAAAGGCGGCGAGCTTTCGACAAAAAACAGGTACAACAAAGAGGCACCGGCCATGGCAATGGCCACCGGTATGCCGCCGCTCATGAGGATGAGAAAAAGAATCTTCAGCATGGAGAACTTTCTAAAAGCGTTTCAGCGGTCGATCATTTCAGACTCGGGGCGTTGGAGTACGGTGTAGCCGCGTTGCCAATGCACATGGGCCACCCAGATGGCACGTATGCACATGGCGGCAAAGCCCAGCATCACCACGCCATAGATCAAGTTCATGGGCAAATCGATGATGGTCATCTTGTAGTTGCCCAGTTTTTCCATCATTTGGCCGGTCAGCACAGTGGCTGCGGCAAAGAAGGCGATGCGCATCACGTCCACGACGGTGGCCATGACGCGTGACATCCAGTCGGGCATGAAGCGGTAAAAGAAATCCACCTGAATGTGGTTGTTTTTGGCCACACCAATCGTGGCCCCGGTGAACACCGTCGCGATCAGTAGATAGCGGGCAATTTCTTCGGTCCAGGAGGCTGAGTTGTTCAGCACATAGCGGGTGAAGAATTGGTAAAAAACCGTCAAACCCAAGATCCAGAAAAAGGCCAATGCGACCCAGGCTTCTATGGGGGTGCCAGACAAATCGACGGCATCGTCGGTGGCGTGAAATTGGCCATCGTCACCCATGACTTTAGGCATGGTGTCGAGGTCAGGAAGGTCACTCATGGCGGGTCCTTGGGGTCAAAAATCCAGCGCAGATCAGCCCCTTGTGGGGCTGATCTGCACAAGCCGTGCGTGGGGCACGGAGCAAAGATCACTTGGCAGCTTGGATCTTGTCGAAGTCTGCGCGTGTGAAGCCCATGGACTCCAGTGGTGCATTTTTCAGCACAGCGTCCTGAAAAGTTTTGCGGTCCACTTGGACGATTTGCAGGCCTTTTTTCTTGAACTCATCGACCAATTCAGCTTCACGCTTTTTGATCTTGGCGGTCGAGCGATTGGCCGCTTCTTGAGTTACTTCGGTGAACATCTTCTTCTCGGCGTCGCTGAGTTTGTTCCACAGGTGCGGTGCAATCTGTGTGGTCAGGCCATCCACAATGTGGCCGGTGAGCATGATGGCTTTTTGCACCTCAAAGAACTTCTTGGCTTCGATGGTGGTCAGTGGGTTTTCTTGGGCCTCTACAGTGCCGTTTTGCAAAGCCAGATACACCTCAGCAAAAGCGATGGGGGTCGGGTTGGCACCACACGATTTGGGCGTGGCGGTGTAGGCAGGGACATCGGGCACGCGAATCTTCAGGCCCTTCATGCCTTCGCAGGTGGTGAAGGCTTTTTGCGCGGTGGTGTGGCGTGCGCCGTAGTAGGTGTAGGCCGTGACCTGGATGCCGGTCTTGCCGCGGTAGTCACTCACCATTTCCTGGAAGATGGGGCTCTTGGAGTAAGCGATCAGGTGGTCAGCGTCGCGGAAGATGAAGGGGTAGTAAGCGATGCCAAAGCGCGGGTAGGTGCGGGCTGCGAACGAGGTACCGCTGATGATCATGTCCACCGTGCCTAAGGTCAGACCCTGGTTGATGTCGGTCTCTTTGCCCAGCGTCGAGGCAGGAAAGACCTGGATGTCGAATTTGCCGTTGCTGCGCTTTTTGATTTCTTCAGCTGCCCAGACTGAATCCACATGGTAGGGCTCTGATGTTTCATACACGTGGGCCCATTTCAGTTTTTGCTGCGCTTGCGCGCCGGTGCTGATCAGCATGGTGCCAATCGCCACAGCGCCCAAAGCCGTCAGGGTTTTCAGGGTGAATCGTTTGCTCATCGTTGTCTCCTCAGTGGTTTTTGAAAAAATTGCTGACGCGAAAAAACTGCATACCCCCTTAGCAGCCAGCTAACGGGCGGGAGCGCGGCGCCAGCTCGCGCTGTATCTTTTATGGGCTTGTTTGAGGTGCTTTTGCATGGCTTTGCGAGCGCCTGTGCTGTCGCGGGCTTCGATGGCTTCGAGCACGGTTTGGTGCTCGGCAATCGCCGCTTGCCATGAGACTGGGTGTTCAAAATAGTCACCCAGCCGCCCGAACAAGGGGCCGTTTCGGGCTTGCCAAAAGCGTTGCACGGTGTCGAGCAGGACGCTGTTGCCACAAGCTTGAGCAATGCCCTCATGAAAGGCCTCGTCGCCCCAACGCGGCACTTCATCGCGGGCGGCTTCGAGCTTCATTTTTTGCAGGCCTGAGCGGATGATTTGCAGGTCTTTTTTCTTGGCGTTCAGGGCGGCCAGAGCAGCCACTTCGGCTTCGACCAGAATCCTAGCGCTCATGACTTCCAAGGGACCCCATTCAGCAGGGGCATCGCTCACAGCAATCAGGCTTTTGTTGTGGGGAGCGGTTGTGCTTTGCACGTAAATGCCGGAGCCTGTGCGCACTTCAATCATGCCTTCGACCTCCAACGCAATCAGCGCTTCGCGCACCGAAGGCCGACTCACACCCAATTGCATTGCCAAGTCGCGCTCTGCCGGCAGTCGTGAACCCACGGCAAATTCGCCCGATGCCATCAGCTGCCGCAATTGCTCGGCAATTTGTCGGTACAGGCGTTGTGGTTCAACGGTTTGGATGGGCATGCGAAGGTGTCAGGGATAACGTGAATTGGACAAGTGGTCAGACCAGTTGCACAATCATCACATGATCAACCGACCACGCAACTCCGCACAAACCCGCATGCTGTATGTCGCTGAAATGACGCGCAGCAAGGGGTGATCGCGGCATGCTATAGCCCACTTTTTGTGATCCTTTTTACATTGCTGTTTCACGCCAAACCCAAGACCTTGTGCCTTGGCCATTTATGCCCCACGTCACCATTGACCGCGTGAGCCTTCGGCAAGTCAACTTGCCGCCCAAGGTCTTGCGCACCGACGCCATCCAGTCCTTTGTGACACAAGAAACGCTTTTGCTCACGCTGCACTGTAGCGATGGCATCGAGGCCACCGGCTACGCCTACACGATTGGCACCGGCGGTTCGTCGGTCATCGCTTTGCTCAAGGACCACTTGGTGCCTCGCTTGATCGGGCGCGACCCGGTCATGGTCGAAGCGATCTGGAAAGACTTGTTTTTCCACACCCATGCCACCGCCGTGGGCG
>CAYRBW010000013.1:0-2111 GCA_964422575.1 uncultured Limnohabitans sp. | reverse complement strand
GTGTGGACACGGCCTTGTGGGACTGGCGGGCGCAAAGCCAAGGCCTGCCGCTGTGGCGCTTGTTGGGCGGAGCGCAGACGCGTGTGCCGCTTTACACCACCGAAGGTGGCTGGTTGCATTTGTCGCCTCAAGAATTGGTAGACCAGACGCTGCAAGCGCAAGCCCAAGGATTTAAGGGGGCCAAGATCAAAATCGGTCGCCCGCATGTGAGCGAAGACGTGGCACGGCTGAGTGCGGTGCGCAATGCGGTGGGGTCGGGCTTTGAGCTGATGACCGACGCCAACCAGGGTTTCAACCGCGCCGAGGTGGTGCGCCGTGCGCGGGCTTTTGACGGCTTGGGGCTGGCCTGGATCGAAGAGCCGCTGCCGGCCGAAGACGTGTCGGGGCATCGTCAGTTGCGCGAGCACACCACCATTGCGGTGGCGGTTGGCGAGTCGATGTACCACCCGATGCAGTTCCGTGAATACTTAGAGCAGGGCGCGTGCTCCATCGTGCAGCCCGATGTGGCGCGCATTGGCGGCATCACGCCCTGGATCAAGACCGCGCACCTGACCGAAACTTTTGACGTGGCGGTGTGTCCACATTTTTTGATGGAGCTGCACGTGAGCTTGTGTGCGGCCGTGCCCAACGCCACTTGGGTGGAATACATCCCGCAACTCGACGACATCACCACTTCGCGCATGAAGGTGTCAGATGGCTATGCCCAGCCACCCGAAACCCCTGGCCTGGGCATCGCCTGGGACTGGGCGGCGATTCAACAACAACAGACGACCCACATGGAGATCCAGGCATCATGAGACTCAAAGGAAAAACCGCGCTGGTCACGGCCGCCGGGCAAGGCATTGGCCAAGCGGCGGCATTGGCCATGGCCGCAGAAGGTGCCACCGTGTATGCAACCGATGTGAATGCCGAGCTGCTCAAGTCCTACCAGGGCGTGGTCAATGTGCACACCGCAGTGCTGAATGTGCTCGACAAACAAGCAATTGAAGCCCAAGTGGCCAGCATGGAGTGCATTGACATCCTCTTCAACTGCGCTGGTTTTGTGCACAACGGCAACATTGAATTGGCCAAAGACGAGGAGTGGGAATTCGCCTTCAAATTGAATGTGCGCTCGCAGTTCTGGATGATCCAGGCGGCCATTCCCAAAATGGTGGCGCAGTTTGAAAAAGACGGGCGCGGCAGTAGCATCATCAACATGGCCAGTGTGTGTTCCAGCGTCAAGGGCCTGCCCAACCGCTTCATTTACGGCACCAGCAAAGCCGCAGTGATTGGCCTGACCAAAAGCGTGGCAGCCGACTATGTGCGCCAGGGTGTGCGCTGCAACGCGATTTGCCCCGGCACGGTGGACACGCCTTCTCTGCAAGACCGCATCAACAGTTACGCCGATCCGGTGCAGGCCCGCAAGGAGTTCATCAACCGCCAGCCTATGGGCCGACTGGCCCAGGCGACTGAGATCGCGCCCATCGTGACTTTCCTCGCGTCGGACGAATCCATCTTCGCCACCGGCAATGCTTATATGGTCGATGGTGGCATGACCATCTGATGTGCAAAGCATGCCGTTTTTCTGAAAGAAATACATGAATTTGTTGGACATGAAAGGCCGCCACGCGGTCATCACCGGGGGAGCCACGGGCTTGGGCTTTGCCATTGCGCAACGCATGCTGGCCTCGGGCGCACGCGTCACCATTTGGGACCGCGATGCGCCAGGCATGACACAAGCAGCCAAGCAACTGCGTCAAGGGCAGTTGGGCGCGGTGGTCAACACGGTACAGGTCGATGTGACCGATCACGCCTCGGTGGTGCAGGCGACTGCGCAAACCACAGCCTTGGCCGCTGTCGATGTGCTGATCAACAGTGCCGGCATCACAGGGCCCAACGTCAAGGTGTGGGACTACCCGGTCGACGCCTGGAGACAGGTGTTCGATGTGAACGTGCACGGCCTGTTCCATTGCTGTCGCGAACTGAGTGCCCATATGAAGGCGTGCAATTACGGGCGCATTGTCAACATCGCCTCGGTGGCGGGCAAAGACGGCAACCCCAATGCCAGCGCTTACAGTGCCAGCAAGGCGGCCGTCATTGGCCTGACCAAATCACTCGGCAAAGAGCTGGCC
>CAYRBW010000012.1:0-26942 GCA_964422575.1 uncultured Limnohabitans sp. | reverse complement strand
GATCCTGAAGAACCCCCTGCGCACCAAACAATTACAAACCGGCCTCGACCAATTGGGCGAAGAAGGCGCGATCCAGGTCTTCAAACCTGAGATCGGCGGCCCCATGCTGCTGGGCGCGGTCGGTCAGCTGCAGTTTGAAGTGGTGCAGCACCGCCTCAAAGCCGAATACGACTGCGACGTGCGATTAGAAGGCTGCCAGTACACCGGTGCCCGATGGATCACCGCCGACACCCCGGCCGAGCTGCGCGAGTTCACCAACGCTTACCCGCAGCGCATGTCGCTGGATGCGGCAGGCACACTGGCATATTTGTGCACATCACCTTATGACGTGCGATTGGCGCAAGAGCGCTTTCCCAAAATCCACTTCCACCCACTGCGCGAGCATGCGGGTCTGGCGCTGGGGTCGGCGGGTTGATCAACGCTCACGCAAGCTTTCATTCTTGTACTTCAAAAGAGGCCCCAAGAAAAATTCATACGCTTTTCGTTTTCCAATTGCCACATCCGCAGTCACGGCCATTCCAATACGGATTTCAGGATGGGCACCATCTACAGCAACCGGCAACTGTGTTTGTTTTAAAACAATGCGAACAGGGAACACCTGTCCCAATTGTTCATGGTTCACAGCATCAGCGCCCACCCACTGAACAACCCCATCAAGCGACCCGTACTTGGTGAATTCAAACGCGTCGAGTTTCACGGCGACCGGCATGCCTACTCGCAAAAATCCAATGTCCTTATTCAAGACTTGCGCCTCAACTTCAATACCACCCTCTTTAGGCACCACGGTCATTAAGCTTTGTGTCGCATTGACCACCCCACCCACCGTGTTGATCGCCAACTGTTGAACGGTTCCTGAAATTGGTGCTGTCAATATTTGATACGACTCACGGTAAGTTGCCTTAACTAATTCTTGCTGTACCGTCTGCATTCGCCGCTGGGCATCGGTCATTTCAGCAGAAACCCGCGATACATATTCAGCCTGTGCCTGCATGCGTGCCAACTCAGCGGCTTTAAGCGCCGATTGGGATTCTTTGAGTCGTTCTTTCAAAACAGCTAACTCATTCAATTGTGTAGAGACCTCCAGCCGGCTCTCGATCACCGCCATTTCGGCCATGAAACCTTCTTTCCAAAGTTTGTCTCGCATGGCCAAGCGCTGCTCCAGCATAGAAAGTGCAACTTCGATTTTTTTAATATTAGCGAGCGTTGCAGCCAAGTCAGCCGACTTTCTAGCGATCTCTTGCTCCATCACCGCCATCTTTTGTTGTTGCTCACGTGTCCGACTCAAAAGCAAATGCTGCTGCTGCTCAATGGCAACGGGATTCATGTCCGTAGGCACAGAAGGCAAACGCATCCCTCCCTTCAACTCAATCCCCAAACGCAACACATCCAACTGGGCATCCTGCGCGTCTTGCCCAGTCTTTTCACGATCAGCTGAAGCCAAGGTGGCATCCAACTCAATCAACCTCTGTCCCGCCTGAACTTGATCGCCATCCTTGACGTGAATCGCAACCACGCGACTGACCTCCAAAGCCTGCACAAGTTTGGTGCGAGTAGACGGTATAGCATTGCCCGTTGAAGACACTGTGACATCAAAATCAGCCCAAAGACTCCAGATCACAAAGACCAACAAGGTTAACGAAACTACCCAAGCAATCGATCTGGCCAATGGCGCAGGAGGCGAGGATTGAACCTCTAACATGGACGGTGAAAACACATCCGCATCACCACCTTCAAAGGCCGAAGTCAACAACGTCTTCCACGAAGCCCAAAGATTTTTCAAAGGCAAAAACCACCTACTCATGCAGCACCTCCAAACCCATGAGCACTTTCGCCTGAGGTCAGCCCCATTTGCATTTCGTACAGGGAAGCGAATCGCCCACGGTTTTTCAACAATGCCCTTGGCTCACCGGACTCAACGATTTCTCCATCTTCCATCACCACAATCCGGTCCATATCTAAAACAGTTGATAAACGATGCGTGATAGCAATGACCGTTCTTTGCTCCGCTATGGCCCGAATATGTCTCCAAAATTGCATCTCTGTGTCTGCATCCAGCATACTGGTCGCCTCATCCAAAATCAGCACACGAGGCTGCATGACCAAAGCCCTGGCAATGGCGATTCGTTGCCGCTGTCCGCCGGAAAGATTCGATCCACGTTCACCCAAAACCGTGTCGTAGCCTTGTGGTAGTTTCCGGATGAAGTCATCAGCACCAGCCATCTTTGCGGCTTGTACCACGTTCTCTAGCGGTACATCTACTTGACCCATGGCAATGTTTTCTCTCACTGTTTTGGAGAACAACACCACATCTTGCGTCACGACTGCAACTTGACGCCGAATCAAAATCGGATTGATGCCTCCGATATCTGCTCCATCCAGCAAGACGCGTCCACGTGATGGCACATAAAGCCGTAACAGCAACTTAGCCAACGTACTCTTGCCTGAACCCGAAGACCCCACGATCCCAACCAACTCACCGGCCTTTACCTGTAAATTCAAGTTACGTAAAATCTCACGCCCCTCGCTGCGGTATTTAAAACTGACATCCTCAAATGCCACATCACCCACCAAACGATTGAGTGACAAGGACGCCTGAGTAGGTGCTTCCGCAGGCGCATCCAAAATATCACCTAACCTACGCAACGAGACAAGCATCTGTTGGAACTCCTGCCATAGAGTTGCCAAGCGCAAGATAGGTGCATTCACTCTTGCTGAAAGCATGTTGAATGCGATCAACTGCCCAACCGTCATCTCTCCGGACAATACCAATTTGGCACCCATCCACAATAAAATTAAATTCAACATCTTGCTGATGAATTGCACACCTTGTCGAGTGATGTTGGCCAAATGCCCCGTCTTGAAACTGGCCCGAACATAATCAGCCAATTTTTCTTCCCATTGCCGCTGAAACCTCGACTCAGCCGTCATCGACTTGACTGTTTCCATGCCTGAAATGGACTCCACCAAAAAAGATTGGTTGTCAGCTGCTTTGACAAAACGGTCTTCCACATAGCGATTCAACAAGGGAATCAAGATCACCGAGACAGCCAGAAACAACGGCAAACTCAGCACGACCACCCAAGTCAACGCCGGACTGTAGTAAGCCATCACCATCAAAAAGAAGATCGTGAAAAACAAGTCAACACCACTGGTCAGACCCGTACCCGTGAAAAATGAGCGGACCGCTTCCATTTCTCTGACACGCGCAACAATTTCACCTACTTTGCGCGTTGCAAAATAAGTCATCGGCAAAGCCAACAAATGACGGTAAATTTTCGAACCTAACTCCGCATCCACCCGGTTTGTTGTGTGCGTCAAAACATAAGTACGTAAGCCCGTCAACAGCACCTCAAATATGCTTGCCAAAGCCAATCCCAAAATCACAACATCCAGTGTGGACAAGCCTCTATGCACCAAAACTTTATCAATCACCACCTGAAATGCCAAAGGCGAAATCAAGGCGAAGATTTGCAATGCAAAACTGGCAACCAACGTCTCACCAAGGAGCCCTTTGTAGCGCAACAAAGCTTTGAAAAACCAGGCTAAGCCAAATTTTTCACTGCGCCAAATAGACCCCACTTTAGAAATCACAAGCCATTGGGGTTGAATTTCATCCAGCAACTGCACCAAAGGCACCATGCGCGGCGCAGGTTGCCCTGGTATTTGCAAAAAAACACCTTCCGGCGTCACTTTACCTACCACCGCAAAACTCCCATTCTTCATTTCAACCAACGAAGGAAAAGCGGCGCGTGACAAATATTTGATGTTCGATTTCTTCATCAAAACACCAAACCCCAAATGCTTCAGACTCCTGATGACGGACATGCGGTCAAACCCGACATGCTCCTGCGCGAACTCTCGCCACAACCAATCTGCATCCACTGATCGCTCAAAATACATGCTGATCATGCGAACGCAATCGAGTCCAGTTCTTTCTGCTCCAAAAGCCGATTCCCCGGCCCCTTCCATAGGCGTGGTTACCGACATGCGCTCACCCCGCCACTGGTTGATTCACATGCGAGTCACGTTGGGAATTTAAATTTACAGCGTAATTCCCACCCAGATGTGCAAACCCTAAGCGCCGCATCATTCTGTGAGTCAACTGAATATCCACACCCGAGGAAATGCCCATAAAAACCTCACTGGCACCACGTGACCTGGCCCACTCTACAAAAGCTTTGACCAATCGAGGTGCAATGGATGTGCCTCGGAAAGACTTTCGTAAATACCACTGAATCAATTGCGCTTGCAATTCATCGCTGTAGTAATAGCGTTCAACACACCCCAACAAACCACCCGCCAATTGCCCCTCTGATGTTTCGGCCACAAACAATACATGTGTACCTTGATTGCGTTCAAACAAGCCCTGTAAGGCCTGCTCTACGCGCGCAGGATTCACACTGATGTTTCCATGAAGAATTTCCTTTTGGTTTTCAAGCGCAAGCTCTACCAATGCCCGTTTATCATCAGCACGTCCTAATCGAATTTCCATACCTTCACCCTGAAATTATTTTTTAAAAATAAGGCTCGCATTGCTGCCTCCAAATCCAAATGCATTGACCATGGCAACGGTCATACCCGTATCGCTCAACCCTTCAAAAGTCGGTAAGTTCCAGTCTTTGCAAAACGGGTCTGACTCAGTTAGATGCAACGTAGGTGCTATCCAATCCGACTGCATCATGGCAACAGTGATCACACTGGCCAGCGCACCCGAAGCCCCCATGGTGTGACCCAGTGCAGATTTGACCGAAGAAATCGGGCATCTCTGCGCATGAGGCCCTAGGGCCAACTCAATGGCGTCCAGCTCTGTCACATCCCCTTTGCGAGTGCCCGTTGCATGGGCACAGACGTATGAAATCTGGGAAGAACCCATTTGCGCATCATTGAGCGCCTTGCGCATGGCTTGGACTTGACCATCTGCGGATGGCACCGTCAGGTCAAAGGCGTCACAGCTGTGCCCAAAGCCATGGATTTCAGCCAACGGCTTCAGACTCAAATTCTGAGCCAATTTGGCATTCATTAACACCAAACAACCCGCCCCCTCCGCCAAACATAAGCCATTGCGCGTTGCATCGAAAGGCTTGCATGCCGTTGTAGCCAACTCCGTCGTTGTACGCGCCAATACACGCATTCGCGCCCATGCGTGCAACATCCCCGGCACCAACATGGCATCACTACCGCCAACCACCGCCATGTCCAATGCCCCAGAGCGGATGGCATGAAAGGCCTGCCCCATCGCCATAGCAGACGAGGCACACGCACTGGCTTGCGTCCAAGCTCCCCCGGTCAACCCAAGCTTCATCGCAATCAAGGAGGCTGCGGCATTTGGCATGATCATCGGCACAGTCCAAGGCGATGTTTTGGCATTACCCCCCTCTGAACAGTACAACTTGTAACTGCTCTCCAACCAATCTGCTCCAGCGATACCTACCCCCCAAAAAACACCACAACGCTGGGGTTCCATTGGGGCAAGTGGTTGAATTTGAGAAACGCAGTCGAGCGCCAGTGCCACGCCTCGGTCAAGGCGAAAACCGCCACCCCATTCCGTTGATATTTCAGAATTCACACGCCCAATAGCCGTGGGATACCCATGAATTTCTTCATAAACCAGTCCAGATTGACGCGATTTCAAAGCACTCAAAACAGACGGCCAAGTTCGACCCAATGCACAAGTGATACCCGCATCCACGACGACGACCTCAGTCAATTTTCGACCGAGATCAGTCATTGAATTTGGGGGCAGAAGAGATTTTCAATTCAGCCTTCAAGTCTTTGACTGAAACCATGCATTGCGGAATCAACGCCGCCAATTCACTCAACCGAGCGGGTGGATCCTCTTTCAACAAACCATCCTCGATGTAATCGAGCACATGCGATCCAAAAGTATCGTCACCATGCAGCAAAATTTCGAGCCTGGTCATTGAATCTGCATTCATTTCCTCAAACGTAGGATCACCCTCCAACTGTTGTGAATCGATCTTGAATTTTTCGATCACAAATTTTTGAAGTTCTGAATGAATTTCTTGAATATCCAAAGTCGGTCTCCTTATTGTGAAAATGCGTTCAGTTGTGCAGAAGACAGCACCGTATTCAATCCCGTTGAATCCAGTAAATCATTGCTATACCAAACGCTGCCGGCAGGAATGTATTTGCCCGACCACAATTTGCCTTCAATGTCCGCAAAGCTCAAATACCGACCATCTTTGGCACTCCATAACTGAGAGCGGTTTTGCACCTCGATAGGGACTGAAATCATGCGCAGAACTTGTACACCGGCGACAGCGTCTTCTACAAACCGCCCCTCTCCCAGCGACAAGCTCCCAGCGCTGCTCGTCGTCCTAAAAGTTATTCGTCCAGCAAACGGCTCCGCATTGCCCGATGCCTGCTGTGTGATCGACCAACAAATGCCTTCATAGCAAGTTTGCGGGCTGTTTCTGAACTGCGCCAATGAAGTGAAAAATGTTGCCACACTGTCAAACAGGTATTCATTTTTCAAAGCCTTGCGCCTGACCCTGTAGACCGACTGTCCTTGTGCAAAACTTCCACTGAAGGACGTGAACTCCGGCAAGGCATTGAAAGCTAGGCCATCCACGCTTTTTGATACGAGCATCAATTCGTGTGCAAGCGTGTTGTTGGCATCCTGAAAACTCTCTTTCAAACCATTGCCGTCTCTGACAACAACAGGTGAATTCACACTGACTTTTCGGAAAACAGGCGTTTGTTCTGAATTGCTGTCGTTGTAAATCAAGTGATACCCCGCCACACCCGCCCCCGCATAAGCGCTATCGCGAGCCCACGCACTGCTGCTGTAGCGATACCGGGACGATGAAAACGCTGGCGCATTGCCAGTCGTTGCCTTGTATTGCACCAAAGACCGAGGTGTTGAGCCCAAACCATTGGCGTCGTGCAACCCAAGCCCCAATGCTGATAAAGCAGCATCGGCTGTCAACGGCGTTGTTAATTTTTTATTCAGCGCTTCAACCGACGGGGTCAGCGCTATGGAGGCCAGCGCGGCCTGCACGCGTTGCAGGGCCTGCGCCTGAGTTTCATTGGCAGACGCTGGCCGTGTATTGCGCAAAGCCTCCAACACCAACTCTGCTGTCCTGGCACCCAAATGACTGTTGTCCGTCACGTAGGCTGAAGCCGCATCGGTTTTGAGTTTGGCCTTAGCTGTCGACAACATGCCCGCCAGCTGCCGCCCTGTGGACTGCGCCAGCAAACGCTCCGCGCTTGTCAAGGGTGTAGTTGTGTCAAAGTAATGCTCAGATGTCTTCGACAGACCTGACTGCGTCAGCAAATCAGCCACTTTGAACGTATCCAAATTGGGGTTGTAAGGCGTCGAAAACTGTTCCAGCGCCAGCAGTGTATTGATTGGTGAGAGGATAGGGCGTGGCCCACCCCAAGAAGCCAACACATAGCCCGCCTGCCCCGCAGCATTGAGCGTCATACCCGCATCTTCATCCAAAGCATCTGCACCGACCTCGGCAATGATTTGCTTGTTGTACACATCTTGGTATTTCAAAGGCGCGATGCTCAGCGCAAACGCACCTTTTTCGGTGCTCACCGCTGACGGCTCTGAGGCATCACACACCCAGTTGGCATTGGTATCCAGGCAAACCTTGGCCCCCACCAAGGGGCCATCCATGACATACCCATTCAGAACAGTGTCTGGATCAACCGTCTTTTCCTGCGATCCGCCCCCACCCCCTCCGCATGCACCCAAGGCCAAAGCCATCAAGGTCAACGCCGTTATTTTCTTTTGAGTCACTTTCATACCCACTCTGTTCAAGCAGCCAAGGGATGAAGTTGTTCTTTTTGCAACTGCTCCTGCACGGCCCAATCGGCATACATCGCATCGGTCCAAGGCTCTGCTTCAGTCGCAGCCACATCGACCGTCGTGCGCCCGGCATTCGCCACATCGGCGATGAATTTTTGCAACATCGCATTGAGATCCTCATCGCTCGCGCCTTGGTTATGCGCATCTTCCAGTCGCTTGCGAATCACGCCTTCAATGTCGATATTGAATGTCTTGGGCTGTGACATGCCACTGGTGTCGGCCGCATCCAGATAACGGAAGGCGGCATCTGCCACCTCGCCCGTGCTCCCATCTGTGCGGGTGAACGTCGAGCGGCCCATGATGTAGACATCCCCCACCTGATCCATCATCTGGTCGGACTTCAGATCAATCGCCTCAATGCCCCAGGCGTCCAAGGTCTTGAATTCACCAGCATCCGTCACCCCATCCTGGTTCTTGTCCTGCCAGACCCCGAACTTGGTCCACAACGCATCGTTGGCCGTGAGCCTGCCATCTTTGTCTGTGTCAAAGCCTGCAAGACCTTCCAGATCGGTCATGGCCCCGGTCAAATACGACAAGAAAGACACCTCGTCCAGGTCTTGGATCAAGCCATCGCCATCCTTATCGAACACCACCAAACCATCATCGGCAGCCGTCCAAGACAGTAGATCCTTGACGCCGTCACCATTGATGTCAAACAAGACCTTGGAGTCATCCAGGTTAGTGTAGTGAATGCCGTCACCGTTGAGGTCGATGGCAACGGGCTTGCCGCCTCGGCTGGCGACACTGCCCTGATGGGTGGTATTTATGTACTGTCTAGCCCAGCCCCCTTGGTCGTCCGAAACATCCAGTGCCATGCTGACTGCACCGTTATACCCATTTCCATAGCGGTTCCTGTAGGCAATATCCCAAGCAGGAGGAATGGCTCCAGATGAGTATGTTTTCCCCCACATCTGATATGAGTGGGCATCTTGACCATACTGTGCCTGCGTGTAGGTTAAATCACCGTGGTATGGATGAATACCTATTGAGCTGCGAATAGCGGTGTTACTGCCGTCAGCATCGTAACCATAAACCCGCGCATTGAATTGCCCCCCCATAGATGTCGGTCCGTTTTTTTCCCAAACAGGCAAACCGATCAACCAGGGCTTGTCGTTTTGCGCCATCACATCCAAGTTGACTTGGCCGTCTGCCCAGCCGCCTTGGTTGTCACGGACTTTGTAGTTGAAGCTCGCCTTGCCGGTGTAATTCTGCTTCAGGCGGTAAAGAAGATCGTTGCCTTCACGCCAGACCGTCACATTGTTCTGCCCCCACACCTCAGCAAATCCATAGGAACTGCTGTCGACATCTGACGCCCCCACAGTTGCCAGCGTGATGCGTTGCACGGCGGAATAATTGGAGTCTTGGTTGTTTGAGGCATAGTGCCCATCTTCCCAAACTGATGCGACATACATCCCACCCTTCGCCAAAGTGGGATTGTCATTCACTGGTATGACGTTGATGTCCACTCTTTGAGTCGACGTGGCCCCAGAGGGGTCACGGAGTGTGTAATCGAAGCCTGACCAACCATTGACATTACTGCCTCCCCTGAAGACCACTTGCTGGTTGGCCCAGTCAATCCAGGCTGTACCGTTGCCCAAGGCACGCACCGATTGCAAAGACAAAGCATCTCGGTCGGCATCGTAAGCACCACTGATCAATTCGCTAAAGCCAATGCGCAAATCGGTGTCTTCATACGCCCGACTCTCAATCCGCTTATACGCGGCCACCGGTGCATCGTTCACATTGGCAAATGGCAGCAAAGCTGTTGCGGTGGCTGTCGCACCAGAAGCATCGCTCACGGTATAGCTGAAGCTGGCATAGCCATCACGGCTGATGTTCAAATCCTTGTTTGGCGTGAACACCACGTTGGCACCGTTGATCTGCGCCTGTCCTCCATAGCTGCTGGTCACACTGCGCACAGTCAAGCTGTCGCCATCGACATCGCTGAAGTTGCGCACCAGCTCAGAAAACGCAATCCATTTGGCGCTGTCTTCTGTGCCACTGCTGGTCACCATGTTGGTGGCATTCGCGGTAGGGGCATCGTTGACCGCCGCCACATCCAGAGTGATCGTGTTGCCCCCCGTTGCACCCGCACGGTCTGCCACGGTGTAGGTGAACGCAACGGGGCCATTCATGTTCGCCGTGGGCTTGAAGACCACATTGCCACCGGCATCCAGCCAGACATTGCCCTTTGCAGCACTGCCTGAGGCCATGGACACCGCACTGATGCGCAGCACATCGCCATTGGTCTGCACATCCGGGTCCACCAAGGCAGCATTGGCGATCAGCGCCTGTGCTGCAAAGGTTTTGGTTTCGTCTTCCAGGCTGGAGGAACGCTGCGCCATCGGTGTAGGGGCATCGTTGACCGCGTTCACTGTGATGCGAGCCCACGCCCAGGCCGTTGCCCCGGCATCGTCTGCAATAGCATATTTGAATTGGGCACTTCCATTGAAGTTGGCATAGGGCGTGAACACGGCGTTGCCTGAGGCATCGAGTCTGACACTGCCATTGCTCGCATCACTGACCGACAGCACGCGCAAGCGCTGACCATTGGTGACCATGTCAGCATCGTTCACTGTTGCCAGCATGGCAGCCGCCGACACCGTCAAGACATTGTCCTCATTGACCGACTGAACGGCCAAATCACGCACGACAAGTGGAGCATCGTTCACTGCATTCACCGTGATGCGTGCCAAAGCTGAAACACTGGCCCCCGCATCATCCGTCACCCAATAGCGCAGTGTGGCACTGCCATTGAAGTTGGCATTGGGCGTGAAGACCACATTGCCGCTGGCATCCACCCGTGCACTGCCATTGGTCGTCTCTGTCACATCGAACACCCGCAATTTCTGACCATTGGTACTGACATCGACATCACTCACATTGACCAAAATGCTGGACGCCGCAATGGTGAGCGTGTTGTCTTCATTGACCGACTGCACCACCAGATCGCGCAACATCACAGGTGCATCATTGATCGGATTCACTTTCACGCTGGCCCAGGCCGATACGCTAGCCCCTGCATCGTCCGTCACCCAATAACGGAACTGTGCCATGCCATTGAAGTTGGTCGTTGGCGTGAACATCACATTGCCACTGCCGTCCAACGTGGCCGTGCCGTTGCTCACATCCGTCACATTGTTCACACGCAATTTCTGGCCATTGGTGGCCACATCCACATCACTCACGGTGGCCAGCAACGCTGCAGCCACCACAGTGAGTGTGTTGTCTTCATTGACCGACTGCACAGGCAAGGTGCTGACCTGATAGGGTGCATCGTTGACCGCGCTGACCACCACATTGGCCCAGGCCCCCACACTGGCGCCTTCACTGTCACTGACCCAATAACGGAACGTGGCATTGCCATTGAAGTTGGCATTCGGCGTAAAGACCACATTGCCACTGGCGTCCAATCGCACTGCGCCATTGACCGCATCCGTCACACTGCTCACGCGCAAGGTTTGGGCATTAGAACGTACATCCACATCATCGACCGTGGCCAGCAAGGTGGCAGCACTGACCGTCAAACTGCTGTCTTCATTAACCGTTTGAGTGGACAACTGGCGCACCACCACCGGCACATCGTTGACCGCCGCCACATTGATCTTGAGTGTGTTGGTGGCTGTGCCCCCATTGCCATCACTCAAGGTATAGACCAAGTTGGCTTGCCCGTTGAAGTCCGTCGTGGGACTGAACACCACTGTGCCGTCTTTGTCGATATAAGCCGTGCCACCCTGCACTTGGCTCACTTGCGTGACCCGCAGCACATCCATCTGCCCGGTAGTCCAATCCACATCACTGTCGTTGTTGATGAACACCGATTGCGCGATCCGAATGGTGGTGTCTTCTTTGGCTTGGTCATAGGCATCCAGACGGGCAATCGGGGCATCGTTGACCGCATCGATATTGATGGTGACCGCCACCAAAACCGACTGCCCCTGCAAGTCTGTCACCTGGTAAGTCAACACCGCATCACCGTTAGCATTGGCATTGGGCTTGAACAACACCGAGCCATCGGCCTGCAGACTAGCAACACCCTTGGTTGCACCAGCCACCGCCATCACTTTGAGCACATCACCAAAAGACTGATCCACATCCCGTGCGTAAGCCAACAAAGTGGCCGCCTCCACCCTCAGCAAGGTGTCTTCTTTAGCCAAAATTTTGTCTTGCTTGTTGGTCAAAACCGGTGCATCGTTGACCCCGATCACGGTCACATGGGCTGTGCCTTCACTGCTGGCACCCGCAGCATCCGCCACGGTGTACTGGAAGCTGGCCGCACCTTGCCAATCGGCATCTGCAGTGAAAGTCACCACACCGTTTTTCAAGCTCACGGTGCCATGGCTGGCCTGACCCACCGCGGTCACCGTCAAGGTGTCGCCTGCCGCGTCTAGCAAATCGGCATCCGTGTCGTTGGCCAACAACTGGGCGGTGCTCAGCGTCAAGGTGTTGTCCTCCAACACACTCAAACTGTCACTCACCGCCACTGGGCCATCGTTCACGGCATTGACCTTGAAGCTGGCCCACACGCCCACGCTGGCACCGGCGCTGTCCGTCACCCAATAGCGCAACACGGCCTGCCCGTTGAAGTTCGCATCGGGCTTGTAGAGCACATTGCCATCGCCATCCAAACTGGCTTGGCCATGACTGACGTCACTGACCCGCTCCACCCGCAGCACATCCGCATTCGTGCCCACATCGGCATCACGCACAGTGGCGAGCAAACTGGCAGCGGTCAACAGCAGGGTTCGGTCTTCGTCCAGCGTCTTTTGTGCCAGCGCCTCCACCAGCACTGGCGCATCGTTGACCGCCGCCACCGTCACACTGGCCCACACGCCCACGCTGGCACCCAGGTTGTCTTTGATCCAATACCGCAGTGTTGCCGTGCCATTGAAGTTCGCATCGGGCGCAAACCACAAATTGCCATCCGCATCGATCTGGGCGCTGCCGTGGCTCACATCCGTCACCTCGCTCACCAACAGACTGTGCCCGTCAGTCGCCGTGTCCACATCCTGCACGCTGGCCAGCAAATCGGCAGCAGCCACCATCAACCGCTGGTCTTCGTCCACCCGCTGAAGTGGCAGAGCCTGCAACAGCACGGGCGCATCGTTGACGCCATCCACCTTCAGTTGCACCGTGGCCTGGTGGCTGGCACCCGCCGCATCGCTCAGCGTGTAGCGGAAGCTGGCCGTGCCGTGGTGGTCGGCATCCGGCGTGAACACCACCTGGCCATCCACCAGCCTGACCTGCCCATGCACGGCGCTGTCCACCGCCGTGATGCGCAAAGCCTCGTCCGAATCGGTGGCGATGTCGGCATCCGCGTCATTGGCCAGCAACTGCGCTGCCGTCAGCGCCAGGCTGTTGTCCTCTTGCAAGCTAAATTCATCCCCACTGGCCGTGGGTGAATCGTTCACAGGGGCCACATTCAGCCAGACCATGGCCGTGCTGGTCTTGCCCTGCGCGTCTTGCGCGGTGTAGGTGAAGTAACTGGTGCCATGCTGGTTGGCCTGCGGTGTGAACACCACCTGGCCTTGCGCATCCAAACCCACCGTGCCCCGGCGAGCATCTTGCACGCTCACCAGCGTCACGCCTGCAAGACCACCGAGCAAATCTGCCGCCGTCATTTTCAGGGCGCTGTCTTCTTGTGCACTCAACACCCGATGCGCCAACGCCGGACCCGCATCCGGGTTGATGCTCACTTGCTCAAAGTACGCCCGCAGCGCCGCCTTCACTTCTGCCGCATTGGGTGCCTGGTCAATGCTGAACACATCGCCCGCAGTGGCCGTCGTCTCTGTGGGGCTGCCCGCCATGTTGCCGCCCCCACCCAAGCCCAGCAGCGCCGCCGGGTTGCTCAGGTCCACACCGTATTTAACGGCCAACTCGGTCAGACGCTGCTTTTCTTCAGCACTCACACTCTGCCCTGGTTTCACCAGTTTGAGAATTTCGCTCAAATCTGTAGCCGCATCGGCCGTCAAGTTCAACTGAGCATCTTTGCCTTCTTGTCGCACCATGTACTGGCCCGCCATCACTCCACCCTTGCCGTCTGGCACTGTGGTGACTGAAACCCCCCTCACATCCGCACTCAACTGGGTCTTTTGCAAGGTCAGTGTCTGCCCGTCTTTGAACGTCACCGCCCCCGTGTTCACGTGGATGCTCTGGATGCCCGCGTCCGTCAGGCTGTACACCTCGCCCACCCCCGTTCGGGCATCGCCGTTGATGTCCAACCACAACTTGAAGCTGTTGAAGTACGCATCCAACTTGTCCAGCTGGCCGTCTGCATTCGCATCAAAGAAGGCCAGCCGCTTGAGGCCCAGGTTTTCTGCCGCGTCGCTCAGCTCGCCGCCCGTGAGCAGCTCAGTGGCCGCACTCAGGTGCCCATCGCCGTTGCGATCAATCCCCAAGATGGCTTCTTTACTGCCCACCCATTCGGTCAGCTCCATGTACCCGTCGTTGTCCACGTCCAGCCGTGTCACGCCCTGGGTGGTGTCCGCTTGCACATCTTCCAGACTCATGCCTGCTTCGGCTTTGGCCCTTTTGCTGATGCCGTCCCCCTCCAGGTCCAGCGTCAGCAGGCTGTAGCTTTGGCGGTTGTTGTCCGCTTGTGCCTTGGCTTGTTCTGCGCTTTGCAGGCTGTCGCCCGCTTTGTCTCCGCTCAAGCGGTCCACATACTGGCCTTCGGTTTCTGTGGCGTGGGCACGCACTGTGGCATCGCCCGCTGCTTGTTTGGCCTGTATTTGTGCCCATTCGGTAGCCCCCACCAGTGCCCCGGCGTAGCTGGCCACTTCTTTGAACTGCCCCGCCAAGTCTTGGTGCGCCGTGGCCATCATTTGCTCGGCCCCGCTGATCGCGTTGTTGAACTTGAGCGCAAAAAAGAAGTTGTTCACCCCGTTGCCGTCAAAGCTGGGGTAGCCGTGCACGCTCACGCTGGGCAGGCGCTCGAGCAAGAGGTGTTGCCCGTCTTGGCCCGCTTGCGCTTGCAAGTCAGCAATCAGGCCACTCAGGCGTTCGCTGAGCACGCGGGCGCCCAGGCCAAAGTCCTGGTTGTTTCTGACCTGATTGAGGGGCTCGTCCCAATACTGGATGTCGCTGACCCAGTAGCTTTGTAGGCTGTCCCCCACGTCATGGCTGACCCAATGGCCCCGGTCTTCGCTCATGATCTGAGTCTCTTGCCACACCAGCTGCCCATTCAAGCTGCGCGTCTGGTACAGGTGCCCATCGCCATCTTTGAACAACATGCCCAGCGTGCCATCGGCCAAGACCCCCAGCTCTGCCGTGCCCGCCGGTGGTGGCGCAGGGTATTCTGGGTCGTCACCAAACAGGCTGCCAAAGAGGATGGAGCAAATCGCGACGGCGATCATGACCTGAGGGCCAAAAACCGCAGCTTGACTGGCCGCCGTGGTGCCCAGTGCACTGGCTGCTGTGCCCGCGCTGACCATGCCTGTAGCCACCGCCGCGTTGGTCAGGGCCATGAACGTGCTGGCAATGGCAAACGGGTTGCCGCTCTTGAGGGTGTCTTCCAAACTGGCCAGCGCCACCACGCCTTGCAAGGCCCCCAGCGCTGCGCTGTTTTGCAAGAAGCCGGTGTTGCCATCGGCACTAAAAGCCTTGGCCACTTCGTTGGCCCCCAGCACGGCGCGGGCCGTGAGCGCTATGCGCTCGCCATCGCTGGCATCGCCCCAGCTGTCCAAGGCACTGATGAGCGACACCGCTCCAGAAAACCCCGTGCCAATGGCACCCAGCGTGGGCATTTGGTTGCTGGCCACTTGCGCCTGGTTGACCAGCCGAATCAGGCTGCCCGCCGCTTGCAGCTTGTTGCCACTGCGCAAAGCTTGCATCAGCTCCAGCCCCGCCAGGCTCACATCCAGCGCAGCCACATCTCGCTCGGCTTGGCTGTACGAGAGGACTTTGCTGCTTTGCAAGGTCTGCTTGCCATCGACCGTGGCCCAGGCCTCTTCTGAGATGTGGCCGTCAGCGGTGGTGCTGTTGACTATTCTTGCGCCAGCCGAGGTGACCAGCTCTTTGCTGCTGGCCACCTCTGTGCCTTGGGCCAGGTGGTTCACGGTTTCTGTGACTTTGACGGTCTGGTTGTTGATGGTTTGGGTGCTGACCTCGGTAGTTGTTTTGAGCTGAGTCCCCTGATACGTGTTGCTTCTTGCCGAGATGACTTGCCCTGTACTGGACACCGTCATACTGCCTTCGAAACCCACACCTTGCTCGTTGACGATGGTGTTGCCCTGACCATCCAGACGTTCTTGCCTGGCCGTTTGCAAACTGCCGTCTTTGGCGTATTCACGCACCGTGGTGGCATCGCCGACTTTGGCCAGAACCTTGATGGTGCCATCGGCATAGATCATCAACGTGTCACCGCCTTCCATGCGCACCATCACGTTTTTACCGAGAGTTTGCTGGTCGTAGTTTTGACCAGACCGATCTTCTAAAAAAGATTGCAACTGGTTTTGGACATGGCTGCTGTCAGGCAACTGCGGCAGACTGCCGCTGGCATCGGCTACTTGCACGCTGGCCCATTGGCTGGCCACGTTTTGCGCCAATTGCGTTGGGGTGTTGAACGGATTGGAGATATCGCCAGCATCCCCAATGGCTCGCCACAGTGGGTTGCGCTCGCGCAACTCTTCATTGGCCACAATGTCGGCAATCATGTGGGCACGCAGCCCACCCACCACAGCAATCGTCGCCAAAGCCGGATTGAGCACCGCCACCAGCTTGGTGGCCGACCAAGACCAAGCGCCATCGGTCTCGCCCGTATGCACCCCCAGGCGACCCACCGCCGTATAAATGCGTGTCAGAAAATCATCGTTTTTAAGCGTGAGCACTTCATCGGTGCGAATCAAATCGCCCGCTCCGTTATCTTGCATGGCTTTGTTTAACTCTGTCCGAAACTGCGCCACCACCCCGGTCGAGCCCATGCCATCCAGGCTGGTGCCTTTGACACCAAACATCAGCGCCGCCAGTTCGGCCTGAAAACCGCCTTGGCTGTGGCCTGTGGTGGTGAAAACTTGAACAGCTTCCTCAACTCTTCCGCCGAATTTTTCATTTGCCACCTGCACCACTGCCTTTGCCATGAAAGCGACGGTGTCCTTGAACTCATCACTCCACTGGAAGGTGCCGTACTTGAGGTTTTGTGCCCAATCAGACACATTACCCTCTGTACCTCGGAAGACCACTTTGTATTGGCCATCTTTTTGATAAAGCTGGGCGCCGAAGGTTTTCGAGAGCTCCTGCCCGGGGTCTAACTTGACCAGAATGGGATTCCATCCATCAATGACCGCTGTATTGCTTTGGTTGTTGCTGAAATACGAACCCTGCGCCAAACGGGCATCTGTGACGAGATTGAAATTGCTCATGATGTGTCTCCTCAAAAATCAAATTCATTTGGTGGGCGCACTGCCCGGCTGGATCGCGTTCTTCACGCTGTTGAAAAACAGTTCGCCTTGCTTGTGATCAAAGGCATGGATCATTTCGACAGCCCGCATAGGGATCTCAATAGTGTGCAAAAGACCTTGTGGATAAGGCACGGCGTACTGTGTATTCATGTGCGCACGCTTGCCAAGACGTTCAAATTCAGCACCCCATGCAACCCCAATAGCCCAACCACGAATTGGATTGGTGCGATCCAGTAACTTTTGGGGATAAACATCCTCATTGCCAGGCTTATATCTAGGATTCTTAGGGTCAAGATGCGACGCATACCCAAAGTTGTACGCATGCAAAGTGATCAAATCGATGCCTTGCACCCAATCCGTACGGTAGAAATCTTCAATGAAATCTCCAGCGCTGTCGGCCATGCCATCGCGTACGGACAAGTATTCAAACTTCACCCATGTCGCACGGTCTTTACCTATCGGACTGAACGGCCTGCGCTCCCCCTCAACCTCCGTAATCTCACCTTTGCGGCGTCTTGCGTCTTTCTCACGACCACTCGCCACCAACCACCCACTGTTCTGCACTACCCCCGAGTAGTACTTCACACTCGAATCAGCCTTTGGAATCTTCACCTTGCGGTTGTCGATGTACACATCGATCAAGAGCTTTTGCTTGGGCGGGCAACTCCCCGGCCCGCCCACAAAGCCGCACAGCGTGAACTCTTCATTCTTCAGACGCACGGCCAAGGCCAATGCGCCTTTGAGGCTGTCGTCGATATAGCTGTCTGGCATGCAAAACCGATTGGCAAACTCGCGGCTGACAAACCAGACATACGGGTCTTGATAAAACGACCGGGCTCCCTCGTGCGGCCCGCCGTACTGCCCTTCGGGGCAGCGCCGGGTGCGCTCTTCTTGCACCTGGATGTGGCTTTTTTTCTGTGCGGTTTGCGCCTGAGCTCCTTGGCTGTTCAAGGCGGCAAACAGGCAAGCTGTCGCCATCAGAACGTGTAACAAAAATCGGTTAATGCACTGAGATGTCATAGGTCTGGTTTAGCGTTGGGTGTGGATCAAAACAAGGCACCTGGCAAGGTAACGAGTCTGCCTAATTGAATGTTTTCTGCCTACCCCACAAATGGGGGGGGTGAAAAATTCACCCCCCCCATTTCATCCCTTGGTTTCTCAAAAATTGGACGCTGCAAAATGCCCACTTTTAATTGGCAGTTGTATTTGCAGAACCACTTGCACCAAACAGAGTCATCAAATGTTGAATCACAGCAGCTTGCGCAGCGGGTACTGAAAGCACTCCGGAATGTGTGGCCGTGCTTGACTCGTGGTAGCTCAAGGTCACGTCACTGCCTTTGGCTTTCATGGTCGTCGCCAACTTGGTGGTGATACTCGGCAAAACGGTGAGGTCGGCACTGCCCTGCACAATGAGTGTTTTGCCAGGCAATTTGATTTGCCCAGGCTCATTGGCGGCCAGTAGATTGACCACCTTGGGTGCATTGACTGCAGAGTTGATGACACCCGGATAGTTTTTAGGGGATGCGCTGGCAGTGCCCGCGTATTGACGGATGTCGGCGTCAATGGCGTTGATGAAATCATCCAAGCATTTGCTTTCCACTTGGGCGTTGTACAAGCTCAACATATTGCTGCCCAACAGACTGGATGCCATCACCGGGTTGTTGGTGCTTTGAGTCCCTTTAACCAAGTAGGTGGTGTACAGATTCAGGGTGCCGACGGTGAGATAGTCCGCCAAATAATTGGATGGCACCGATGCGGAAACAGATGTCCACATGGTGTTGAGTGAGTCAAGCAGATTGGATGCCGGGGCCACCGCCACCGCACCTTTGTAGGTCAACCCCGACTCCAAGCGTGTCGCATAGCCTGAGAATTGCGCTGCTGCCAATGCCGCATGCCCGCCTTGAGAATGCCCCAGCGAGCCCCATGCACCAGACAAACTGGTGGTCATGATTTTTTTAGCCGCCACAGCCGCCAGCACCATGGATTGCCCCGCGCTGCGCAAATCCAGATAAGGATGGCCTGCCACAACCCCCATGTCTGAACTGCCCATGCCTTCGTAGTCGGGGGCAACCACCACAATGCCCTGAGACACCAACAGAGCCACAAGTCCCGCATAGTCCCAAGTTCCACTGGTGTTCATGGTCACACTGGGGGCGCACTGTTGGCCTACGCCTGTAGTGCCGTGACCAAAAACGACCAAAGGCCAACCGGAGGCTGGTGCGCTTGTTTTGGGTTTGAAAAGCATGGCCGTGGCATTGATTTTCTGGCCTTTGGCTCCAGTCATCTTGTAAGCGAACAATTGCCCTGTGGCCACACTGGCCAGGTTGACTGGCAAATTGAGGGCCACCGAAGAGGTTTTGCTGACAGTACCAGCTTCTTTGTCGGCCGCATCCCGAGCTTGCTGCAGTTTGCTCCAGCGCTCCCCCGCACTGACAGTGCCACCCAAACTGGTTTGCAGCTGCTGCAATTGCCCAGCAACCTGTCTGGCTGCGGCGTGCACAACGCCATTGCCGTTGGCCACATGGTCTTCGTGCGGGTTGGTGTCATCGGGCAAGCCAAGCTGTTCCAGCACTTTGCTGGTCGCCTGGGCCACGGTGATGTTGTCGGTTTTGGTTTTTCCGACGATCAATGTGGTCAGCGGCGTGATGACGGTGGGTTTTTCTACGGGGGTCGCCATGGTGTAGGCCGCCTTGCCGGCTGCGGCCAGGGTCTGACCCGCATCGTCAGAATCTTTGGCTGTGGCGGGGATTTCTGCAATGATGGTCAAGCCAGCGGTGTTCACACCTGTCGTGTCTAACCTATACCCTCCGTTGGGACTTGTAGTTGCTGATGGTTCATTCGTATCACATAAGCCATTGCTGTTGACATCCAAGCAAACTTTGGCACCTTCAATGTAGCCATCTATCACGGTGCCAGAAATTTGGCTGGTTGACGTTCCACCGCCGCCACCACAAGCGGTGAGCAGAAGCAATGTGGCTAAGTAGCCAGAGAAGTGACGTTGGTTCAGTGCAGTAGATTTCATATGTTGAGTTTGGTGTGGTTAGAAAATCAAAGGGCCTTACTTTTTGGGAGTCTCTCAAATAGAAAACTAATTGACTACCCCACAAATGGGGGGGGTGACAATAAGCCGATACCAATCACAGTGCCATGGCCTTCCCTACTTTTTAGATGCGTCTGTGCCCCAATGGCATTGGCCAATTGGCGGACACTGAACAGACCCAAGCCCATGCCTTCGGGTATGCGCTGGGTGTCACCAAACCGGGTAAAGGCCTCAAAGCATTTCTGAGCTTGCTCGGGGCTCATGCCTTCGCCAGTGTCGATGCACAGCAACCAAGTCACCTCGCCACGTTGTCTGCATGTCAGCAGTACTCGTCCACCGGGTGGGGTGTAGCGCAAGGCGTTGGTGATCAAATTGCGCACAATGCGCTGGAGATGAGGCTCATGGGTATTCAGTGCCCTGTGCGTGGGTCGGTATCGCAGATTGATGTGTTTCATTTGCGCCAAGGGTCGGTATTCTTCGACCATCGCATGAAGCAATTCATTTAATTGAATGTTTTGGCTGACCAAGGGTTTGGCGGGCGCGGGTATCCATAGGTCACGCAGGGTGTACATGAAATCGTTGACCGATTTCAGAGCTGTACCTATATGCAAGAGGATTTTTTGCCGTTGGCTTTCATCTGCTTGAGCCAGCGCATACGTGTAGCGTTGCACACTTTGCAGGGGTTGCCACAAATCGTGCTGGGCCGCAACGTAGAGTTTGGCGCGCTCATGGGCTTGGTCAATTTGTGCCAGCATTTTTTGGCGTCGTGTGACCACTTGGACGCAAACAGCCCATCCCAAAAGTGCAGCCACCAGGGAGCCTTGAATGTAATTGACCATCAATGTCAGGTAGACCGGCAAGTGCAGCACACGGTACAAGATGTAAAGCACACCAGAGGCCAGATAAACGCACCACACGCCAACGAACAAGGCCATGTGCGGACGTGGTTTTCTGATGTAGCCCCGGACTGAAAAAAACGTCAACAATAAAGCGTGCAGTACCCCACCGAGCAAAAGCGTGAGCCGCGAAATGTCGGGTTGATACAGCACTGACAAAGGCACTGCGATCAACCAAAGCCACTTGCAGACTTGCAAGACACGGTGGGCCAATGGGTCATGCCGTGCAGTACCCATAAATATTTGCGCATGCCAGCAAGTTAAGCCCAACATCAGCACATAACCACTCCAGCCCAACCATCCGGCAGTGGCTCGGCCGATCCATGGCAACAAAGTAGTGAGCAAGCCACTGACCCAGGCAGCTCCGAGCATTTCGCAAGCGGCGATGGCCAAGAAAAGGGGAATGGATTGATCGCCCACGACCCTGAGCAAGGTCAGGACGTACACCACGATCACACAGGGCACTGCAAATACAAAACCTGCTGCCAAATACAACATGATTTGCTGCCTGATGAAGGCCTCATCACTCAGAATGAAAAGAGGGAAGCGCATGCGGTTATAGCCATCGAGTCGTAGCAAAAACTTGTGGCTTTGCTCCGGTTCTAGATGGATGCGCCAGATAGGATAAAGTGAGCCACTCCCCACGGTCAAAGGTTGCTGCTGAAAGTGCTCCGGGAAGAACTGCCAGCCCTTTGTTGTTAGGGTCCAAACTACAGCATGGTCTTGCGTTGGAACTTCAAAACTGAGCCAACGGCTTTGTGGCTGACTGAGCGAGTTGGATATTTCAAATTCAGCCCAGTAGGGATAGGGCAACCAATTGCCATACGATTGATCTGCATGAACCAGTGCACCACCTTCACCACGCCCTATACGTTGAGAAGCTTCTGCTGGGGTGTATTGCCCAAGAGGGTCAGGCAAGGTTTTGAGTTGCGCCCAAAGTGCAATTCTGTCCTCTTGTGACAATAGCGCTGTTTCTGGTACGAATACTGGTGCCTGCGCCCATGTCATCGAACAGGTGAACATGACCCAGACTAGGCCAAGCACAGTTTTCCACCCTGGGTCAACGCCTGCTTTGCGCATGTGACTTCAACAAATAGTATTTGGTCGCTTGGGTCCTGTTTTGTACACCAAGGCGTTTGAAAATTTCCGCCAAGTGGCCCCGTACTGTTTCATCACTCAGATTCATGCGCTTGGCAATTTCTTTGTTGCTGTAACCTTGTGCCAACTCAGCCATAACCTCATTTTGTTTAGGTGTCAGTTGATCCATTTCATAATTTGCTTGTGCCTGACCATGCGTTTTTTGATGCCTAGGTTTTTTTAGATTATCAAGACCTGCTTGTTGAAAAACGGTGCGAATAGCCAGCTCAAACTCATTGCTGGTATCCGATTTAGAAATGTAACTTTCAGCCAGTGCCTTACATGCTTGCACGACCTGGGGTTCATCATTCATAGACAACACCACGATCGGAGTTGACTGGCTCAACGACTTCAAGGCATTTAACGTGGCTACGCCTTGAGAGTCTGGCAGCTGGAGATCCGTCACGATCAGGGCGTAACACTGTTGGGCGTTTTTCGCAACCTGCAACAACTCAAGGGCCTGAGCCAGCGTGGTGCTTTTGTCAAACTCAGCACTGGCAATGTGCGCAGCAATACTGCCGCACACAGCATTGCCCATGATCGGATGATCTTCAATGATCAATATTTTTACAGGAATCGAATCCATGAGGGCGGTAGAAAGATCACTGCTTCGAAGGTTTCACACCCTGAATTCATCCATCAGTTGCTGCACCGTCGGCTCAATGATCTGGCGCACAGCTGCATCAAACGCCCAGATATCCGCGTCGCTTTGCGGAAGAGCTGCGCGGTAGCCGGGCAAGGTGGCTTGCTGTTCTGGTTGGCGAGGGATGGCGGGGTAGGTGCTTCTGTGTTGATAGAAACTGCCCACAGTCGCCGTGGGGCTGGATTTTCTGAGTCGCATCCACTCATACCGTATGCAGGGAATGGTTTGCTGCAGGCTGCAGTTGCCCATGTCTAGACGCAGGCTGTAGGCCAATTCACTGCTTGTCACGGGCGTGTTTGGCGGCGCAAACATGAGTTCGCGCCCGGATGTGCCAATGCCTCGCAGCTGAAATGGCACCGACCGCAGCTCCAACGTCATGCCCAGCGCTTGCAAGCGGGTTTGCAGGGCCTGCACAAATTCGGCTTGGGGTGTGGGCTTGTTTTGCCACAGTTGCAAGGCCTGGGCCTGATCGTTCAGACGGTTGTGCAGTTCTTCGTAACGCTTTTCGATGCTGAGCGCGGTCAGCCCGCTGATGATGTCCAGCAAGGGAAAGCCGAGTCCACCGGATTGCATTTGAACGGGGGTGTGAAACCGGTGTGGTTCTTCGACCACCAAGACGAGCTTGCGGTCGGCTTGCGTACTCATCTCAACGGTGGTGGGTTGCATGTTGGCGCACGCGGTCAGGACGCTTGCGATCAAAACCACAGCGAGACGCGCAAAACGACGGTAAATGGTCAAAACCATCTTGGCATTTGTTTTTGTCAAATGAGTCATGTTTAGCGAGGGTCTGGAAATCTCTTGCGGTTAAAAAATGCACTCAATTGTGACTTAAAAGGGCAATTAAGCATCCATGAATTTTGCAAAACTTGACGGCGGATGTCAGCATTCGTCGCTCCCGTTGGCTTGCAAGCTTTGGCCGATCTGAAGGCTTTACGGCAGTTCAGCATTCTTTATGGCATCATCTGATGCATTAATTGGTTCAAGAGGAGTCCCCATGCGAACCACGCTCACACTGGACGATGACTTGTTGCACAAGGCACAGCAAATCAGCGGGCTCACTGAACGCGGCCAACTGATCAGGGAAGCACTTTTGGCTTTAGTGCAAAGAGAAAATGCTCGCCGACTGGCTTTGCTGGGCGGCAGCGAACCTGAACTGCAAGCTGTTCCCAGACGCCAAACCCCAACAGCATGATCTTGGTGGACTCCTCGGTCTGGATTGACCACCTGCGCCACGGCGAGACCGAGCTGGTAGCAGCCCTGCAGCAATCGCAAATCATGGTTCACCTTTTTGTCCTGGGCGAATTGACCTGCGGCAATCTGAAAAATAGAAGCCGGACCCTGTCTTTGCTCGAATCTCTGTCCGTGGCCACCATGGCATCAGACGCAGAAGTCCGTGCCTTCATGGATCAGCACGCGCTCATGGGACGTGACATCGGCTACATCAATGTCCATCTGTGCGCATCGGCCCGACTCAGTCGTGCCCAACTCTGGACCCATGACAAACGCCTGCTCGCAGTGACCTCCGAGTTGGGCTGGTCCCATCAAGAGATTACACACTGATGCGCCCCCTCTCCAGCTGGCAGGTTCCTCGCCCCATCGTCGGCGTCTTCACCGACATCGACGACACGCTGATGACCGACGGGGCCATCACGCCCGATGCCTTGCAAGCCTTGGCCGACCTGAAGGCAGCAGGCCTGCATGTGGTGCCGATCACCGGGCGGCCTGTGGGTTGGAGTGCTCCGTTTGCCGCCAGCTGGCCCGTGGACGCCATCGTGGCCGAAAACGGCGCGGTAGGCCTGCAACACACCACCGCTCATGGCCTGCGCAAGTTCTACCAGCAAGACACGACCACCCGCAGCGCCAACTTCGCCCGCATGCAACAGATGCTGACGCACATCGAGCAAGTTGTGCCCGGTGCGCAGCGCTCGCGTGACAGCGCCGGGCGCGAAACCGACATCGCGATTGACCACAGCGAATTCACACACATGCCGCAGTCGGCCATCGACGAGGTGGTGCGCCTCATGCAGGCCGAAGGCATGACCGCCACCGTCAGCAGCATCCACATCAACGGCTGGTTTGGCGAGCACAGCAAACTCACAGGGGCCCGCTGGATCGTGCGTGAGTTGTATGGGCGCGATCTAGACGCCGAAATGGACCGATGGGTTTATGTGGGAGACTCCACCAACGATCAGGTGATGTTTGAGCACTTTGCACACAGCGTGGGGGTGGCCAATATCCGCCGTTTTGAGTCGCAGTTGACGCACCCACCGCGCTACATCACACCCAGTGAACGAGGCACAGGCTTTGTGGAATTGACCCGGAACCTGCTGGCTAGCCTGGCCTGACCTTGGTTTTGAATCCCTTTTTCGCAACCAGCAGCACGCTGCGCGAGATACACCGACAGACACCCTCACCGAATGGACACGCGCATGAACGCCCCCACCTTTTTGACTTGGTCTGAAAAAGACACCCCACGCTCTGCCCTGTGGCGCTCTGACCAGGTACTGCCTAAAACCGTGGTGCTGGCCGATGACACCATGACCGCCGACACGGCCTACCGCCTGGCCTGCGCAGGCACCGGTTTGCTGTGGCGCAGCGACTTTCAAAACGCACGGCAAATGCTGCAAGCACTGACACGGCGCATCGACAAGCCCAAAAAGGTCCGCACCAAAAAACAAGACCCGAATGCCCCCGTGATCCCCGGTGCGGCCTTCCATACCCACCGCCAAGCGCAAGCACAGCGCACGCGCATTCTGAGCCAGGTCTTGATTGAGTTGAATGGCGACTACAGCATTGCCCTGCGCCGTGCGCCCGATGCCAAAGCGGCCTGCATGCAAGCCTTTGGCCCAGCAGACGGCCAACCGTCGGTGATTTCGCTGCGCAGTTTGCAAGGGGTGATTGGCTCGTTTGAGTGGCGCAAGAACGGCGTCGAAGTGCCCGCCATGGGCGAGGCCTTGCGCGTTTATCCGCACTACGGCGTGTTCTCGCCTGTGCGGGGCGAATATGTGGATTTGGTGGCCAATGCGCCCTTGCCCGAAGCCTTTCGTGCCAACCCCGTGGCTTTTGACATCGGCGTGGGCACAGGCGTCTTGACCGCCGTGATGGCGCGGCGCGGCGCGGCCCACGTGGTCGGCACCGACATGTCGGAGCGCGCTTTGGCTTGCGCTTTGGACAACCTGCAGCGCTTGGGCCTGCAAAACCAAGTGACCTTGCAGCACACCCATTTGTTCCCGGAAGGCCAAGCGGCCGTGGTGGTATGCAACCCCCCTTGGTTGCCCGCACGCCCAACCACGCTGCTGGAGCATGCCGTCTATGACGAAGGCAGTCAGATGCTCAAAGGTTTCTTGACCGGTTTGCCCACGCACCTGTGCGCAGGCGGCGAAGGCTGGCTGATCTTGTCTGACCTGGCCGAACACCTGGGCCTGCGTACACGAGAAGCACTGCTGGCCTGGATCACCGATGCGGGCTTGGAAGTGGCCGGCCGCATGGATGTGAAACCCGTGCACGCCAAAGCCCAAGACACCACCGACCCACTGCATGCAGCGCGGTCGGCAGAAGTTACATCGCTTTGGCGGCTGGTGGTGGCGGGCTGATCAAACCCGCGCCAACACCGGCCCCAGCGCCACCCCTGTGTGGGTGCCCAAAAGCACCAGAGCCTCAGGCGTCATGGCGGCCACAATGCGACCACCGGCGTTACCGCCTTCAGGCCCCAGGTCAATCACCCAGTCGGCTTCGGCGATCACGTCCAAGTCATGCTCAATCACGATCACGCTGTGACCAGCGTTGACCAAGCGGTGCAGCACGCTGATGAGCTTGTCCACATCGGCCATGTGCAGGCCCACGGTGGGTTCGTCCAGCACATACAAAGTGTGCGGCGCTTTGTTGCCGCGCTTGCCGACTTCGTCGCGCACTTTGGTCAGCTCGGTCACCAGCTTGATGCGCTGCGCTTCGCCACCACTGAGTGTGGGAGAGGGCTGGCCCAGCGTGAGGT
>CAYRBW010000011.1:26828-27306 GCA_964422575.1 uncultured Limnohabitans sp. | reverse complement strand
GTGCGAACCCGCACCCATGAGGGTGGCGATGGCCAGATGCAGGGCGGCTTGCCCGCTGGCCGTGGCAATGGCTCCAATGCCGCCTTCGAGTGCCGAAATGCGTTGCTCCAGCACCGCGTTGGTGGGGTTGCTGATGCGACTGTAAACATGGCCGGGGCGCTCCAGGTTGAAGAGCGCGGCCGCTTGGTCCGAGGACTCGAACACAAAAGAGGTGGTCAGGTGAATCGGTACGGCCCTGGCCCCAGTGGTCGGGTCCGGGGCCGCCCCCGCGTGCAAGGCCAAAGTGTCAAAACCGGGATCGCTGTATCCAGCCATGAGGGGTCTCCGAAAAAAGAAAACGTTTGACCTGCCTCAGGCCTGTCGTTCAGCGTTGATTGTGGGCTATATTGACAACCCATCTCATCCGTATCGACCCTCAGGAGACACACCATGAAAGTCAGCGACATCCTCCGCGTTAAAGGCGGCACCCTGTTCACGG
>CAYRBW010000011.1:0-26818 GCA_964422575.1 uncultured Limnohabitans sp. | reverse complement strand
GGTGCAGTCTGATGAACCTTTGTCCCGCGCCATGAACGACATGGCCGAAAAAGACATCGGTTCCTTGGTGGTCATGGCCAAAGGGGCTTTGGCCGGCGTGCTGACTTTCCGCGAAGTGATTCAACAAATCGTCAAAAACGGTGGCCAAGTCGGCGCAACCTTGGTGAGCGAGGCCATGGACGCGAAGCCGCTGACCTGCACAGGCGAGACCGACATCGACGAGGTGCGCCGCATGATGCTTGAGCACCACGCCCGTTACATGCCCGTCATGGACGGCACCATGCTCATGGGCGTGATCAGCTTCTACGACGTGGCCAAAGCCGTGGTGGATGGCCAGAACTTTGAAAACAAGATGCTCAAGGCCTACATCCGCGACTGGCCTGCTGGCAGTGCGTCAGAGGCAGAAGACGTCAAGCTTTGAAGGGTTAAGCGGGCTCAGTCGTCGCTGTCGACCACCGCTTGCACCGTGCCCGTGGACATCCACTGCACGATGGCCCTTGAAACCCCTCTTTGCCGCCCTTCAAACGAATGGCGGTTGGCACCACCACACATGTGGCCCGACTGCCCACCCCCGCGCACCGTGACCAGCTTGTCTTTGGCGTAACGCTTGACGGTGTGGTACGGCGTGCTGGGGCATTGATCGTCTTCATGCGCGATATTGAGCACTGGGATGGTGATGGCCGACATGTCAAACCGCACCATGCTGCGGGCCAAATTGCCAGCGGTGCCATTCATCGCCGATGAATTGACCGCGCCTTTCAACTGCGTGGGCATCTTGAGCGACAACCAGCGCGAAGAAATGCCGCTCGAGCTGTGGCCAAACACATAGAAGTCTTGCCAGCCGTACTGTGCGTGCAAAAAATCCATGACCTTTGATACATCGTCCACATGTTGCTGCGAACTGCGGTAATCGTCGTCGCACTGCCCAAAACGTGCCCATTGGTCGGTGGGGCAACCCATGGCCACCAGTGCAATGCCCGCTTGGTCAAATAAATCGGCATGCGGTGCCAAGTATTGCAAGCGGCCACTGGTGGCGGCCATGGCCCCTTGAATCATGATGCGCCCCTCGCTGCCGTCGGTGCCCGCCACCACCAGCAGCACTTTGCGGGCGGGCTGGCTCGGCTCCAGCAGGGCAATGTTCATTGTCACACCAGCGCGGTCGGTGGGCACGGCATGAAACAAAGAGCGCAGGTTCGCCCGCGCAGGTGCTTGGGCTGGACCGGCGGCCAACACCTCCAACTGAACCACTTCCTGGTTGGTGTAGCGCCGCATCAAGAGTTGCGTGGCCGTGGCCCTGGCTTCCCCGCAGCCCGAAGGCAAGCCTGCGCCAAAGTTCAGGCAAATTTGCGAACCCTCCACACGCCAAATGCCCTTGGCCTGCAAGCCCGTGGACATCTCCAGTTGCATGGACTGATCGGCCCCAAAGTGCATGGTGGCGGTCATGCCGTTGGCATAACGTGAGGTGAATTTTTGACCCGACAAACGTACCTTCAAAGCATCGGGTGTCAGGGTTTGTGCTTCAGCGGGGAAGACGGATGTCGTTTGGCTGGCTTGTGCCCAGGTTGTTGAATTGAGTCCGCAGGTGGAAAGCAGTACGAGGCAGGCATTCACAAAGAAGTAATGAAGTCGCTTCATAGATCTGATTCCTTCTTGATTGAAATTACTTGCGCCGCAAGTTGCCCAAACTGTTGGACAGTTGTTGCAAAGCCTCGGTCATCTCTCTGAGTTCGCGTGCTTCGCGCTCTTCTTTTTCACGCTGCCTGCGGGCTTGGTTTTCCTCAATGCGTCGCTGGTTTTCCGCACACCGCTCTTCGGCTTTGCACATTGGTACCCTTGCGCATATTGAGTGACGTGGTCAATACAACGTGGAAAGTCATTTTTGTTCCACCGTGTTTAACGCCCGTTTGGACACTGCTGAAGCGCCAAGAGTGTTAGGCTATTTAACTCCAGCATCAAAGAAGCCATCACGTAAACTCGTTGCAAAACGGGACGATTAAAAGTGCTTGGTAGTTTTTCTGGCCATCCTAAACTTTCAGGACTTGAGCATCCAGCACCTGTCTTGCAATAAGCATCTAGAGCGGTTTTGATTTGGCTTTTATTATTTTGCACTTCACCCTTAACACCTTCGATAGCACCCGTGATACCACCGCCAAGTTGAATCATATCTTTGACGTTTTTCGACAGCGCTGTTTTTGCGGCATCACTAACAACTTGTTTTGTTTCGCTGTCCGTGAATCTTGAATAACGATTGATGATGTCTTGGAGCGATCGCTCTCCTGCATCTCCACAAGCACTTTGTGCAAATGCTCCAAATGTGCTTATATAAAAAGCAATAGCAACTAAGTATTTCATGATGATTCCTTGGGTGTTCGTATGGTGACTTGATTGATCTATAGCTCAGAAACACGATTGGAAATACGTGCTCAGTGCCTGAGCGATAGCTGTCTTGATGAGATGCGTTGTTCTTGGCGGGGCTAGCCTGCAAGGTGGGCAGCACTCATCGCGTATCGGCCGTGTGTTTCAAGGTTGTTTCATTCTCTGACCTTTCAAGGAAACAAGCTGCGCGGCAGCTCGAAGTGCGGTGCGTCTACAAATGGCTTGCGCCCCGCTGCGATGCGGCGCTGGATGTAGTCTTGGACCAGTTCTTCGGTGGGTAGGGTTTCTTCGGTGAGCAACACGTCCCAGTGCCCACCCCAACGCAAGGGCACCTGCAGTTCGTGGGCCGCGGCACGCATGGCTTCTGCCACTTTGCACAGCAAATCCAGTTCCCAGCGGGCTTTGTTGCCAATGAAGGCGGCCAAGTCCAAGGCATGCCCAGTCAAGTGACGAGAATTCAGTGTTTGACTGGCACCTGTTGCCACATAACGCTTTTGCTCTTCCAATGTGCGCAAGCCGTCAATCACCGCGAAATCGATGGGTGTGATCTGAATGGCTCGCTTGACCACACGAACGAGGGCGTCGTTGACGCCGTTCAGTACGTTGAGTGATCGGGTTCCAAGAATGAAATTGCTCATGGGGTTCCTTTTAGTTTGATTGGGTTGTGTCACCGCGCCAACACATCCACCGCATCCATCGTGGCCTGGGCTTCACCGTTGTCAGCGCTGGCATTGACTTCGGTCCACAGATGCAGGCGTAAGCGGTCACGGGCTTGGGTGCTGCGGCGGATGTGCAGGCGTAAAGTCAAATCTGCCGATTTCATCTCGGTCCCCGCCAAAACTTGGCGACTGGTGGTGCGTCCATCGGCGCTGATGCGTACCAGGGCATGCCCATGCAGGGCGTGCAAGACGGCTTTGACGTTGACCACAAAGGGCCTGCGCGTGACGGTGGGCAAAAGCACATCGACCACCGCCATGCGCCAAACATGACGTGCGTCAGCGCTAGAGTAGGGCGGCACAACGTCGGCGCACAGTTGCCCGTCGAAAGGCAGGCTGATCACGTCGTCCACCAAGCGGACTTGCGCAGGGGTGGTGGCCTGTGCGCTGTCGCATGTGGTCAGGGTGAGGGTTTGGAAACGAGTGGCCATGATTTCTACTTACCTTTTGGCTCTAACACGGTGATTTTGATTTGATCTTGACGCTTGCCTGAGCCATCAACAGCCATGATGTAAAGGTCGCCAGGGGGTGTTTTCGATTTCAATTCAAGCCGAGCGCGGGGGATGCCTCCATCAATGGATGTGCTGAACTTGGCCCCTTCGTCCAGCGATGAAATCTTTGCACCTGAAAGCCAAATTTGCGGCACACCCACACCACCTTTAACTGCTACTTCAAACGATTGCCCCGGATAGAGCTGGACCGTGTCGTCCTCGAACGTGAAGCCAAAATCATCGGCTGCGTTGCGTTGACATTGGGCGATGTTTTTGACGTAGGGCTTGAGTGAGTAAGCACGCGTGAGCGTTGCATTGATCAAGCGAATTTTTTCAAGCAGATTGGACAACTTTGTTGCCAACTCCTTTGCATCGGCTGAATTTTGCTGGATGGCCACCAGCTGCATATCCACTTTCTTGCCATCCTTGATGTCTGCGATGGTTTTATAAATGTCCAATAGTTTTTTATTGAGTGCTTGAATTTCGGCTTTGGTTTTTTTGGATTCAGCTGCAGTGGCTTTCTTGTATTGCTGTAGCAATTTGGCTTGCTCTTGGATCAGGTCATTGAGCTTGTCTGCTGCCTTTCCCATGTCGCTGTTGGCGCTTGTTTCATTTGACTTGCCGGTGTTTCCACTGTCGGCAGATGGCGGCGTGCCTGTCGTGTCATCACCGGAAGTGGTTGACGTTGAACCTTTGTCATCATCATCGGATTCTTTTTGGGCGTTTGCGGGCGGCACATCCAAAGGTTTAATCTCACGGAACGCTTGACTGGTGCTGCGCAATCCCGAAAGAGCTACAGAGGGGTTGACCAAGTCAGGCTGCAAGCGATGGATCTCAAGGTGGGTGTTGTTGGTCACTAAAAGCGCTTCTTGCCGCAACTGAAATCCTGCGCTCTCTACGTAGCCTTTAAAGTTGTGCGCTTTGCGCAAAGTCACACGCGCGTTGTAAAGCATTTGCCTTTCAAAGGGATGGGCTTTCACGAAGGCAGATGAGTTACCTGAACGGGCAGCTTGCATCTGAAACACCGTGTCCAGATCGTTTATCGCAGCAGAAAGCTGTTCAATTTGAGAGCTTCCACTAGCCTTTGGACCATTAGAAGGCGTTGGATTCTTACCTCCCGCAAATTCCTCAAATTCTCCCCTTTTAATCAACCATGGGCGGGTCTTCAAGATGAGGCAGGTCAAGTCGTTGACAGCATTGAGATAGGCCAGCTCGGTATTTGGACTGTTCGAATAGCTGTTAAGTGCATACACCCCTCCAGCAACAGTCCCCAGATTGGTGACCGCGCGACTTGCACCTCCATCGACTGCATTGACTCCTTTATAGAGCGCGGCAGCTGTCAATGTGATCAGGCCACCACTCAATATATTCCGTTGCTGTGTACGACTGATGACCGCATCAGAATAAGCGTTGCGCTGCGCATCAACGTCATGAATTGCTTGCTCGAGATCGCCCCCAAACGTATATTTTTTTGGCGCAGTTGGTTCTGAAACTTGCGAATCAGAGTCGCGTTGATTGGTCTTTAAGCTATTTTTTAACCCATCGGACACCACATAGGGATTGGTTGTGCAAGCACTTGCAAACAAGGCGCTGGCCATGACAGCCGCTCCTGTTTTTGAGAGCCGACGATGGAAAATTCTTGTCATGACATGATCCTATTTGGTTGAAAGAATTGCTGTCACTTCGTCTTGGAGTGCAGTGATTTTTTCCGCTTGGCTTTGGCGTGTCAGAGGTGTTGCTTTACCAGCACACGGCCCCGCCCCAAGGGCAAGGCCGCGTGAGCTGTTGCATCAAAAATCAATCACTGCTGGTTTTGCGCGTGCTGTAGTTCAGCGACATGTTCAGGCGTTTGTTGTCACGCCCGGTCATTTGCAGATAACCGTACCCCGCGTTAATGAACAGGCCGGTGTTGGTGCTGGTGCCGGATGCTTTTTCGCAATGGGCGGCTGTGCCGGTGCAGCGGATCGTGACCTTGCGTGCGGTGGAGGACACGTCGGCGCCTTCGTCCCAGCCAGTGCCATAGGCCTTGACGTAGGTGGGAGACCAAGCACCGGTGCCCACATCCCAGCCATCCACGCTCAAAGCGGCGGCCACATTGTTGCTACTGACGCTCACATAGCCCTGGCTGGTGGCTTGTGTGGCCAGTGTGGTTTTGAGAGGGTCTTTGAGCTCAGGCCACTGGATGGCTTTGAGTTCGGCCACGGTGGGCGCGCGGTTGATGGAACGGCGGTATTGGGTGAATGTTTTGCTGGCGACGCCGTTGCTGGGATCGTTGGCAAAAGCGTCTGTGAGCGTGATGTCAAACTTCCAGTTGCCTTGTGCAGGGATGGCGGCGATTTTTTCATCGCTCCAGTCGTCCTTGTTGGCCCAATACTCTTTGGTAAAGCGTTCACTGGGGTGGCCTGTGGTGGCTGCATTTTGGTAGGCCGCATTCAAACGCACGGTGGCACCACTGCTGACGGTGCCGTTGCTTCTGACCAAGCCCAGGTAGTCGTAGTTGTTGCCCGGGATCGGTTTGAAGGTGAAGGTTTTGCCGCTGGGCGATGTCACCATCACCTGTTCATAGATGGACACTTTGGCGGTGGCGTTGTTGTTGTCATGGTTCCAGCGGCGCTCTGAAATACCGATGTTGTAGCCTGTGGCCAGGTAGGCGTAGTCGGCCACGGCGGGCATGTCTTCGCGACGCGCTTGTGCGCGGATGTCCAGGTCGTGCTTGGACTGGTTGCCGAAGAGTTTGAGCACACCGTTTTGAACGCGAGCGTGGTATTCGCTCACATCGCTTTGCCCCAAGTAAATGCCTGCATTGGGGTCGGTGACCGTCCAACGGGCGGTGAACACAACATCGCCATCCATGGGGCGAGTGGCGTCGGTGGTGTTGCCGTTTTTGACGGTGTAGCGGTATTCAGGCAAATCGTGCTTGATGCCTTGAATGGTGTTGAAAATGCCCTTGAACGCACCTGTAAAGCGCCCACCAGTCCCGGCGGGCAAGGTGGCACCACTTGCACTGACCACATAGTTGTTGTGCAGGTATTTGGTCGGATCGTTGTCCACAAAAAGACCTTTGCAAACTTCTGCCGTGATCTCGGAGGCCAAAGTGGCCCCGGTGGCTCGGCGGTCTGCTGGCGCTGTGGCGTAACAGGTTTGCATGCGCGCGAGCAGATCGGCGATTTGGGGGCTGATGCCGTCGCTGGGCATTGCAGCTTGCATTCTTTCAGCGCTCAGACCCGTTGCCACGGTGTTGGTGCCAGGCGTCAGGGTGATTTTGCTCGCGGTGGCGCTGGCATCCGCAGCGTCATCCGATCCGCCGGTTTTGATTTCCACTTCCACTTGGGCCTTGCCGGTGCTGGCATTTCGCACGATGGTGGGCTTGCCCAAAACATCCAGTGCTTTGTCCAGCCCCGTGCTGTCGGCCTTGAAGGCGGCGGTCAGCGGGTTGGCATTGGCATCGACGCCAGCAGCATCGAGCAGCGGCTTGAGCGCGGTTTGGATGTCGGTGCTCGCTTGTGTGATTTTTTCTGCGCTCAGATCCGCTGCAGACAGCTTGAGTGGGTCGCCCGAGGGGGCCAATTTGGCAGCCATCAAGGTGGTGATGGGTGAAATGTTGACGGTGGTTGACTGTGTGGTGTCGACCATGCTCACTTGTGGCTCGTCATCACCGGGCTGTGTTGCCTTGAGCACAAAAGGTCCTTTGGCGCTGGTCTTGAGGCCCACGTTAAAGCCGCCATCGGCACCCACAGTGCATGCGCTTTCGCACACCTCGACTCCCGTGCTGTCTTGGACAGAGATGCTGGCTCCCGACATGGGGGCACCTGTGGCCGCTGTACCAGACAGCGTGATCGCGCTTGGGTTGGTTCCGCCTCCTCCGCCGCAAGCGGTCAAAGCTAAAGCGGTTGCGGCGCTCAGGCCGAAGATTTTTGAATTTCGCATAGAAGTTTCCTTGAGGGTTCGACAAAAGATCGCTGCCACATTCAGGGCATCCTTGATGACTTGAACGGAACACCATCGTCATGGATGCCAGAAGCCTTGTCACCGTAAATATTCACCAAGGTCTGCATTGGCTTGGCACGGATCAATAGGCAATAGGGCGTGCGCACAAAACGGTTCAGTCGGCGGCGGTGAATAATTGAATGCCTGTCAGCATGTTGTTGCCACCCATCGCAAAGAACCATGACTTGAGATGGGTGCATGCCTTGCAGTCTGCTGCGTCACCCGCAATGGATAAAGGCAATTCTTACTTTGCACCTATTTTTCTGCGGTGAATATTTACCCGAAAATTTTTCAATGCGAGCGGCCAATGCTGTAGATAATTGACCATGCAAAGAATCTTTCGATTTAACTTTTTGCGCCTGCCCAATGGTCATGCAACTCGATTCGTATAGCCTTGCAGAATCCTTGTCGGATTTGACACAACGCACATACAGGCCGGTTGCATCTTTGTCCTATGACTTGGTCAATTCAACCGAGTTGATGGAGACGATGGGCATAGAGGCCTATGCATTGATGCTTGAGCAACTGCATTCTTTGTTTGCGCAAATCGTGCACAAATGGGAGGGGGTGGTTGATTCACCGCAGAACAATGATGGTTGCATGTGTTACTTCGGTTTGTTGCAGGCCCAGGAGAAATCCCAGCATTCGGCGCTGATGGCGTCCTTGGAGATGCTCGATCTTGCCCGTGAAAAGGGGTGGCCACTTCGGATGGGCATTGCCTACAGCCAAGTTGCTATTCACAAAAATCAACCGATTGGGCGCAGCGTGCACTTGGCCGCACGGCTGCAAAAAATGGCCACCACGGGGACGGTTTGGGTTGCTGCAGAAATAGCCCATCACATGAGTCGACATTTTCAATTCCGCGTGCATGAACTGCCGCACGGCTGCAAAGGTTTTGAAGATGTGGATGCGGTGTTTGAAGTGATCAAGGCCAAAGACGATGGAGTTTCTTACTGGGACGATGGTGCCGAGTCGTCTAAGTACCTTTATGGCAGACAAAAGTCACTGCACGAGCTGAGGCGGCTCTGGCTGAAGGTTCAAACAGGGGCAGGTTCGAGCGTGCATGCCCAAGGACCAGCGGGGATTGGCAAGACTGCTTTGCTTGCCGAATTCATCAGGACAGCGCAATCTCAAGCAAGCGCTGTTTTGACTTGGCTATGCCAGCAAGAGCAGCGTCACACACCTTATCAACCGATCATCAAGGCGATGCTGCTGTGGGCCGAGATTGGCAGTCAAGATGGTGCTGATGTGCGGCTGCAGAAAGTGTCCATGCGCCTTCAAGAAGCAAATGCAGGTCCAGTTGAACGCTGGACGGTTCATTTCTTGTTGGACCTGCCCATGCGTGCAGTTTCAGAGCATTTGCTTGAACTGGAAGATCCCCAAGCCTACAGCAAACGGGTTTCAAATGGTGTTTTGAGCTGGCTCCGATCAAGCAGCCAAGGGGGCACTTTTTTATTGGTCGTTGAGGATGTGCATTGGTGTGACCCATCCACTTTGCAGGTGCTGAATTTTTTGCATGAACATTTGTCCATGCTCCCTTTGTTGATGCTGACGACGCAGCGAACGCTGGGCACTGAACCTGCATTGCTTTCTCGTGCTCATCATTGCATTGAGCTCGAACCATTGAACTTTGAAGAGTCCAATGCATTGGTTCAACACGTGTGTGGTTCTGCAATGCTGCCACACGCAGACTTGGAATGGTTGATCCAACGTGCACAAGGTATACCGCTTTTTATCCACGAATCTGCCCGCTTGGCTCAGCAGAGCCAGTACAAAACAGGTGTAAGAAACACCTTCCCAAACTTGACTTTGGAGTTGTTCAATAAACATGCGGGGACTGTGGGCAATGGGTCCACTGAAATTTTGATGCAACGCATTGACGCCTTGGGTGAAGAAAGAATTTTGGTTCAAATGGCCAGTGCCCTGGGTTCGGATTTTGAAATGCCCTTGCTCCAAGCGGTGGCACAAACGTACTTGGATCACACGCCCAAGCTCCCCCTGATTGAGCGACTGACGCATCTGGTGAATGTCGGTATTTTTCAAACCAACACGCAGATGGGTGGCGCACGTTTTGCCTTCACGCATGCTTTGCTTCGTGATGTGGCATACCAATCCATGTGGGTGTCCGATCGAAAAAAATTGCACGCCTCGGTTGTCGCTGTTTACGAAAATAGCTTTCCGCAGCTGGTGCAATCACAACCGGAATTGATGGTGCAGCATTGGCTGGGCGCGGGCGATCACATGAGCGCTGTGCAAGGCTTGTTGCGTGCAGCCCAGCAGAGTAAGAAAAAAGGTGCGCACCAAATTTCCATCGAGTGCTGTGATGCAGCGTTGGAAGTTCTGCGTGGTGTGCCCAGCGATGATGTGGCTTTGCTATTCGAGTTGGGTGCCAACCTGCTTGCCGCAGGACAAGTCATGGCAACCAAAGGCTACGGTACGACTGCCACGGGTATGTATTTTCATCGGGCATTGAATTTGAGCCAGCAATTGAAAGACCAAAAATCATTGGTCAAGGCACAGCTGGGCGTGCATTCCTTTCATTTGCTGCGAGGTCGATTTGATGAAGCCGAAAATTATCTGAACCAAGGCCGGAAGAACGCAACAGGCGATCACAGCGAAATGGCCCAACTTTTGTGGCAATTTGCACAAGCCATGTTGCATTTTTACCGTGGTCAAATGTTGGCTTGCGCGCAACTTATGAACCGGTGTTCTGTGCAAAGCAAGCAATTGGTTCAGGCTGGGCAATTGACGCAAAGCCCGCTGGTCATGAGTTTGATGTACCGGGCTTTTTGTCTTTGGACGATGGGACAAGTCAGTTTGGCGCACCGTGTGGCCCGAGAAGGCGTGGAGGCCGCATCAGAGCATCCATCGCGCTTGGCCCGCATCCAGGCTTTTGGGATTCTGGCCATGCTGCAGTACATCGATGGTGACTGGCTGTCTGCCAGAACCGCAGCACACCGCGCAATGGAGGAAGGCCAAGAAGGTGAGTACGCGCTCTGGCTCAATCTTGCTGAGTTTGTGTGTGCCGCTGCGCAAACCCGCATGGCCCTGCAAAACAAACGACCAGCGCATGAGGTCCAAAAGGGCTTTACGCAAATGCGCCAAGCAGATGTAGATTGGGCTAGCAGCGAAACCGTTCTGACACGACCCTTTTATTTAACGTCCATGGCTGAATGCCATGTGCTGGCCGAAGCGTTTGAAGCGGCACAACAATGTTTGAACGAAGCGCAAGACCTCGTTCACAAACATGGTGAACGTTATTTTTCAACCGAGGTGCTGCGTGTTCAGGCCGTGCTTTGGATGCACGAGCAAAAGATTGCCAGCTGGGCCGAACAAAGCCGACATTGCTTGAACCAAGCGTACACCGATGCCCACCAGCGCGGCATGCACATGATGGCCTTGCGTGTGGCGGGCGCGATGCAGCTGTGGGAAATGTCGCAGCAAGGGTCAGGCAACTGGTTGGACGGGGCTGGGTCTGCCGCTGATCTGCTCAAACAATGTCAGCAAGCGATGCAAACGCAACCTGCGGAATGTGACATGGCTTTTTTAACGACTTCCGATGCTTCACCAGACTCCCTTTCGCCAGCACCACAAATAGGCAGCCTATGACCAAACAGCCATGTGACCCAGCACAAACACCCCAGACCATCCCACCGGGGGTATGCAATTTCTACACATACCAAGAGCAGCACGGGCATGCTGCTGCGAATCGCCTGTTGTTTTCTTGGCTCAGTGATGACGACCTCAGAATACAACTGTATGCCGACATGATCGCTAAAAACAGTGCGCTGCATTTCACCAGCAACGCTGCGAAGCTCCACCCAGGCACAAACACTGAAGAGTATTTTGATTGGGGCGATGGCCCACGGCTTTACCAACAAAAAGCCGTATTGCTGGCGCACCCAGAACACATTCGCGTGGCATTTGAGCAGTCGAACACCCTGTCTTACGGGGAAAACCCATCATGCACGAGCAAAAATCTGGTGTATTCCAATGTGCCCTATGTTGGCTTGGGTGGTTTTTTCATGCTGGGGCTGGACGATCCGAAACAGCACGACGACCAAAGGCACATGGCGCAACTCATTTTGGAGCATGCGACCAGTCGGCAGTACGATGCTTTGGCGACTCTGGCCTTCAAGGCCGGTGCCCTGGCTTACCTCAAATCGCATGTGTTTGATCTGGCCGCCATGGCCGAAAACATTGCGGTGCGCTACGTCGGTCTCACCTATGGTTTTGCGGGCAAAGACCTGGCGCTGATCGAGGCCTGCACACGAAAGGTTGGGCGCGGTTTGCAATACCAAAACATGGCCCGCCATTTTGTGTTGGAGCCCGCCACCATGCCCGAGTGTCGCCAGGCGGTGGCTGCATTGGCACAACGCACGACAGAAATCATGGGACTGTACGTGCCAGATGGACACTTGACCCTCGCCCAGAAGGAGGAAAAAGAAGAAATTGATACCGATATCGCACGCACCAACCGCACTTTTTTCAAGCACAAGTACAAGCATTCAGAGGATCAAAACAGCACTGTCATGGGGCCCTTGCCCGCCGCACAAAGCTTGAAGGACTTTCAACCTATTTTGCAGTGGTTGGCCAGCGACAACGCAGCAAAGGAAGTGGGTCCGGAGAAACATGAATTTGGTTTGGTGGAGAAAGGCCTGATCGTTGCGGGTTTGATCGGTGGCACGGTGACCAACATTCAAAACGCCATCTGCATCATCCTGGCCCAGTGGATGAACGAACCCGCTGAGGGACAAAAAGCGCTGAAACGCGCTGCGCGAGAACTGCGTCAAGCCAGCCCCGACGCGTTCCTGGATGAAACCAGTGTGTTGCATGAGCGCATCCAAGAAGCCATGCGGGTGCATCCACCAGCAGCCTTCTTGCCCAGACGGGCCAACAAAGACATTGACCTGGCCCTGGCCCTTGACCCTGCATCAACGCTGGGTTGCAAAGTTGCGCCAAAAGAAAGCGCCAGAATTTCCAAGGATTCTTTGGTGATTCTGGCCGTTGGCGGAGCAGCTTGGCGACTTAGCGATAAAAGCAACTCGGAACCCAACAGACTGCTGGAAATCAACCAATTTTTAAATGTCACCGAAGCTGGCCAACTGAAGGCGCAAGGATCGCATAATCTAAGCAAAGCTTACAAAGAAGAATGTCCGTTTGCGAATGTATTTGGTGGGCCACCGGACCGCAAAATCAAGGATCACTCTGGCACGCAGCGTTGGGCCTACACCCATTCATGTCCGGGCATGAAGATGGCCATGCACATGATTGACCATGCGGTCCGCCAGCTGACTTTGTTGCCCAGTTTGTCTGAAACTATCGACCCAGACACAGGCGAGCCCAAGGGCATTGAAAAACGCTGGGGCCAACAAGTGACGGCCTATATGCTGCAATACCAGCGCGAGAAGTTGCTGGCACAAACCCCCTTGCAAACCGTCTTGCCGATCAAGGCCCCGGTTGATGTTCATTCTCAGCAATTGCGCCAGACCTTGCGTCTGGGGGCACCCTTCATCGAAAAAGTCTTGCGCGATTCGAACATGGTGCACTTTGCTTCCTTCATGTTCCTGGAAGGTGATTCCAAGTTGGTGCTGTTCACCATGTACGACGGTGATTTCGACACCTACATTGCCCATTTCGCGCGTGAATTTGGCCACCTGTTTGATCGCTTCTTTTCGCACATCGCCATTGCACCCCGCATGCCGATTCGCGAGCACCCCGATGATTTTGTCAATTACTTGCGCCAGTTTGTACAAAGCCCGGTGGAGGGTTATTACTTCAGTGCTTACCCACAAGTCACCACAGACATGATCGGACGGCATTTCACACCTCTGGCGGAGTTTGATTTTTTTCGTACTTACGAAAGGTGATCGCCATGTCTGACGCTCCCTCAAAGCCTGTCCCTGGCCACGGACGTGATTGTTTGTTTGAGGACAAGAAGGGCAACAGTAACGCGCAGCCGGTTGCAGAAAAAACAGCACCCTGCCCACAGGCCTTGGTTCAGTACGGCTACAAGCACTGCACGCGCAGAACGTATTTCATACGCTTACAAAAGGCACCCAGTGGTTGCGATGAGTTTGTCAAAAATGGGCTGATCTCGCTGTCCAACACATCCCCCGCTGAACTGTTGGCGGCCTTGAACAAGGTGTATCGGCATGTGGAAAAACGACAGCACAAACACCGTTCACCCGCTCAAAGCGATCGGTTTCTCGCCCTGGACATCGCCTGGACATTCTCGGGTTTGGAGGCCTTGGGGCTGGACCCGCGCTTGCTGCGTGTGTTTCGTCGCAAAAGCCGCGCCTTTGCAGAGGGCGCATGGTTGCGTGCGGCGCAGCATGTGGGTGACACGGGCCCGTCCGATGTGAGGCATTGGCATCAAGCCTACCAAGCACGCCAAAACCATAGCGTGGACTTGATCTTGGTAGCGCACTTTGCAGCGGACGCATCCAATTCAGAGGACGTGATCTCGCCCAACTTCGAATGTGTCACCGCTTTCGAGAATGCACTGATTCGACGCTTGTGCAAGAAACAAGCGCCTGAGCCTCCTCTGTCCAGCCCCATGCAATCGGCATGGATCGAGGTCTCTGAGCCCTTGGACTGGGAAGGGGCCATCCATTTTGGCTACAAGGATGGCATCACCAAGCCGCAGTATTCTGCAGCAGGAGCACAGGCTCCATACACAGCTGACGAAAGACACGCCTGGGGCGAGTTGTTGCTGGGCCACCAACGCAACCAGAACGACAACCCCTATGGGCATCTGGATTTGCCTCCTGCAGCCCTTTCTCCAGAGGGTTTGGACTGGCAGGGGCTGTCACGCAAAGTGGAAAAAGAACTGAACTTTTTCAAAAACTCCAGCTTTGGGGTCTTTCGCAAAATGCAGCAAAAGGAGGCGGTTTTTGAGGCTTGGGTGAAAGAGCAAGCAAGCAAGCTGTGTTCAGACGAAAAAGATCTGTACGCATGGGAAGTTTGGGTGAAAGCCAAGATCATGGGGCGGATGCCAATCGTAGAACGCAAAGCCGATTCCGATGCTTTGCCTTTGCCTCCAGGAACACGTCTGACGGCTGAGATGTTGCCGCAACATTTGCTGGACTGCCGCACACTCAAACAGGTTCCTGATCCCAATCTGCTGGGTAAAGAAGGGGGCTTTTTGACGCCATCTGCTCCATTGCCAAACGATGAGTCGGGCAAAGGTTGCCCCTACGCCAGCCACATTCGCCGCATGAATCCCAAAGACGATCCGGTGGTGCCTTTCATTTCACGGCCTTTGCTGCGCAGGGGCATGTCCTACAAAGAAAGCACGGTTGAGGGCCAAACAGAAGTGGGGCTGTCGGGACTGTTCCTGTGTGCAGACATCGAAGCTCAATTTGAGCACTTGGTGGGTCGCTGGGCCAACCACCGTGTCATGGGTGTGGTAGACGGGTCCAATTGCCGCGACCCGATCATTGGCAATCACCAAAACGATGGTTTGCGGTTCATCTTCGAGCAGCACAGCAGAGCGCTGGATCAAAAACTGGGAGAGCTGTCTGAACCCTTTGTGGTCACCCGAGGCTGTGTGTACGCCTGGTTTCCATCAAAGAACACGCTTGAAGACATGCATCATTTTTTGCCCCAAACAAAAAACCAAATGCCACAAATGGGGAGGCAGCCTTGATCCGGGCCAAAGGTGGCAAGTCCGGGCTGCCTGCGGAGCTGGATGAGGGAGACCCACCACCCGCTGGTCGGTTTTGTGACCTGGTGTTACAAGGCGGTGTGATCAATGGGGTGGCTTATCCGGGCTTCCTGATGGAAGTAGCACGACGCTTTCACTTCCATGCCATAGGGGGGGCCTCCGTAGGGGCGGTGGCGGCTTGTTTGCTCGCCGCAGCAGAATACCGCAGGCGTTATGGTCAATTGAGCGGCTTCAACGAGGGGCTGCGCCTGTTGCCCCAAGAACTGGGCGAGTGTGTGGATCAAAACAAGCGCATGACACGCATACATAGCCTGTTTCAAACGACCCCAGCCATGCGGCCACTGTTCAGCCTGATCTTGGATGTCATTGAAGAAATCGCCGTTCGCAATGCGCAGTCCAATCCCACAAGCAACACCAGCGGTGCATCTTTGGCTGATGATCGATCGCCCCCCCGCACCGGGCAAATCTTTTTCTCGATGTACCGACAGTGGCGTCCCTTCTTGGAGCGTCACTTTCCGCCATCGCTGCGCGGGTTCTGGCGCTGGGTATATGTTTTGCTTTTCTTGGGTGTTTTTTCTCAATCGTTGGCGGTGTGGGGTATTGGTGCCTGTGTTGTTTTTCTGGCCTGGGTTTACGGTCAATACGTGCAGCCCTTACAGGCCTTTTGGCAATCCATCGTTCAAATTGGCAAGTTGGAGGGCTTTGGCCTGTGCTCTGGCATGCGCAGCGAAGACAGCCCCCACCAAGGCTTCACCGAGTGGTTGTACCAAGGCATTCAAGACATGGCCGGCGCGGCCTATGCCAACCCTTTGACCTTTGAGGACTTGTGGCGAGCGCCTTGCGGCCCCAAAGATGCGGCAGGACAAGCAAGTGAACGCTCGATCGATCTGTTCACCGTCTCCACCTGCCTTTCGCAGGGGCGCGCTTACAAGCTGCCATCCTTGGATCCCACGGCCCGCTTGTTCTTTCGGCTCTCCGAGTTCAAAAAATTGTTCCCCAACGAAGTGGTTGAACACTTGCGCCGTGTTTCTCTGCAGGTCGACGTGACCAAAGAGCCAATCCTTCAGCGCTACAAAGATCAAATCCTTCAACGGTACTGTGATCGCGAAGCGTATTGGCAGCGTTCAACCCACAAGTACACAAGCGCAGAATTGGCGAGATTGGCGGCAAAACTTGAGACCAACCGGAATGCAGTGATTGACCAACTGCTCCAGCAAGAAGATGACCGGCATCCTGATCCAGACATTCGAGAATTGCCCGCTGCACAATTGCCCATCGTCGTGGCAGCACGGATGAGCCTGTCGGTGCCGATTTTGTTTCAGGCCGTTCCTTTGCTGGGTTTTGATCTGCAAGTCGAGGCTGAAGACATGAAATTGCAGCGGCTGTGGTTCACCGATGGTGGCGTGGTCAGTAACTTCCCCATCCACATGTTGGACAAAGCCTTGCCCCGCTGGCCAACTTTTGGCGTCACGGTGGAAGAAGAAGGGCGCCTGCGTTCTTCTTCCACGCGCTTGATGAAGTCTTTCGTCCCCTATTTCTCGGACATGGATGAGTCTGACCGGATGGTGTTCGGTGGTCAATTTTGGCGCGACTTCAATGAGACGAGGCAAGCTCCAAGATGGAAAGGCGTGTCGCAGTTTCTTGCCGGAGTTCTGAAGATTGCCTTGGATGGAGAAGATCAATCACACCTGCGCATGCCCCATGTGCGAAACCGCGTGCTGCGCCTTTACACGAATCGGGCCATTGGCAATGCATTCAACATCAAAGTCAACGCCGAGAAGATTCAAGAGGTCAATGACCGCTCTATCGAGGGTGGGAAAAATCTGGTCATGGCGTATTTGTCAGAAATCAAAAATGACAAAATGCCGCCTTCGCTGTGGACAGACCACCGTTGGGTGCGCCTGCAAATGCTCATTGAAAACTTGCGCGAACATTTAAGGGGATTTGAAACGGCGCTGTTCAGCAAAGAGGTGATGCCCAGCTCTTTGTACGAGCAAATCGCTGCATCGACCGATCCAAAAACGCCTCCTCTGTGCTTCCGGGACAGACCAAGCAGCCCGCTGAGCCTTGCGCAAATGAAACAATTGCAGTCTCTCGTGGAGCAGCTCCGTCAGCTTGAGAGGGGGCTTATGAGCCACCGATTGCCCATGCCGATGACCCCTGTCCCAGCCACTTCATTACGAACTCAACCCAATGTCTGAGTCCATTCGGTTCAGTTCATGAGGTCACCACCGTGGGGGCAATCGCTTACACAACACCAGCTTGTTGCCGGTATTTTGCACATAACCGCCTTTTTCCAAGTCTTTCATCAGCCTGCTGACCATCTCGCGCGATGAACCGACCATTTGGGCTAAGGTGTTGTGTGTGATTTTTGGGGCGATGGTCTGAGCAGTTCCTGCTAGCAGAGTCAGGGTTTTGGACAGACGGGCGTACACATCGGACAGTGCCATGTCTTTGGCTTTTTGGGTGGCATTTCGTGCGCGTGATATCACAAACAGCAAGATCTGCAATGCAAAATCCGGATGCTCACGCATATAGGCATGCACTATCAAATTCGGTATGCAGGCGCACAGGCAATCTTCCACAGCCAACACCGTCGCCGATCGTGCACCCCCATCAAGTGCCATTTCACCAAATATGTGCCCCGGCCCCAAGGTGTCCAAAATCAATTCCTTGCCAGCCTCACTTTGACCCAAAACGCGGACCTGTCCTTGCAGCAGAACATAAAGCCTGGCATCGGTGTCCCCTTGGTTGATAATGATTTGGCCAGCCACAAAGCTGACCTGTTGCCCTTGCAGCATTAAGCTTTGCAAGTGCTGGTCTACAAAGTGGTTGGGCGCTGTGTCGTACATCTCGGGATTTTTACTTTGGCTGCACATGGGCACGTTTGCTTGCTTCTTCTGCATTCGCTCCCCAACCCAGTGCTCAGGGATAAACATCAGAGAACCAGTTCCACGGCTACCACTATAGCAGCGCCATGGTACCCAAAGGTCGAAACAGCTCTGTCTTGTCCTTGCGCTGACCAATCCAAGTCTTGACCAGTTTGCTGTGATGCACTCGCACGTTGTCCAGAATCAAAAACACCTTTTTGTCCGTATCCTTGATCAAGGTCTGCAAAAAAAATCACGCAACTTTTCTGCGTTATAGGCCTCATTCTTCACCCTCTTTCAACAGCAGTTGTCCAGGCTCAAAGTGGCACGGTTGGCCTTGTGCTGCCAAAAGCCAAATGGGACGGCGCTTGTGGGGCGGGGGATGGGATTGTTTTGACCGTGTTCGCTGGCATGGGGCGAGTGTACTGGCCTTGCTCTGGGATAATGCCCCACATGAGCGGCAATACCTTCGGACATCTCTTTTCGGTCACCAACTTTGGTGAATCCCACGGCCCGGCCATTGGCTGCGTGATCGACGGCTGCCCTCCGGGCATGCCCTTGCATGAGGGCGACATCCAACCCGATTTGGACCGTCGTCGCCCCGGCACCAGCAAATTCGTCACCCAGCGCAACGAGCCCGATGCGGTTCAGATCTTGTCGGGCGTCTATCAAGGGCTGACCACCGGCACTCCAATTTGCCTGCTGATTCACAACACCGACCAGCGCAGCAAGGATTACGGCGACATCCTGCAGACCTTCCGCCCCGGTCATGCCGACTACACTTATTGGCGCAAATACGGCCTACGTGACCCGCGTGGCGGTGGCCGTTCTTCGGCCCGACTGACAGCGCCCATGGTGGCCGCGGGTGCGGTGGCGAAAAAATGGCTGAAAGAAAAGTTGGGCACTACTTTCGTGGGCTGCATGACCCAGATTGGTGACGTGCCGATTGGTTTTGAGAGCTGGGACCATGTGCTGAACAACCCGTTTTTTGCCCCGGTGGCCGATGTGTCGGCGCTGGAGGACTATATGAATGCGCTGCGCAAGTCGGGTGATTCGTGTGGCGCTCGCCTGCGGGTGGTGGCCCGTGGCGTGCCCGTGGGCTTGGGGCAGCCGCTGTTTGACAAGATTGATGCCGACATCGCTTTTGCCATGATGGGCATCAACGCCGTCAAGGGTGTGGAGATCGGCGCGGGCTTCGGCTGCGTTACACAAAAGGGCAGCACAGCGGGTGACACGCTCACGCCTGACGGCTTTGTGGGCAACAACGCGGGCGGTGTGCTGGGTGGCATCAGCACCGGGCAAGACATTGAGGTGTCGATTGCTGTGAAGCCCACCAGCTCGATTTTGATTGCCCGTGAATCGATTGACTCTGCGGGGCAGCCCACCGAGGTCATCACCAAAGGCCGCCATGATCCGTGTGTGGGCATCCGTGCCACGCCGATTGCCGAGGCCATGTTGGCCCTGGTGGTGATGGAGCACGCTATGCAGCACCGCGCTCAATGCGGTGATGTGGTGCACTCGGTTGAGCCGATTGCCGCGGTCAAACCTTGATGCCTCTCTTGGTGGGAACGGGCCCCTGCTCGCGAATGCCTGATCTGCCGCTGCGTGCGCAGATTCGGCCACAAGGGCGGTCTCTTGCATCACCTCGCGCTGTGCACGGGCCTTGCCATGGCTGATCGCCGTCGGCTCGTGCCCTTTGCCGCTTTGTCGGCCAGTTACTTCGCTCATATCGGTTTTTTCAACCCCTATTTGCCGCTTTGGCTGCAGGACATGGGCTTGAGCCTGTTGACCATCAGTGTGCTCACGGCGGTGCAGGCGGGCACACGTTTGTTTGCGCCCTATGCCTGGGGGGCCATCAGCGACCGCACGGGCGAGCGCGTCAAGCTGCTTCGCATTGGTGCCGGGGTGGCCTTTGCCGCGGCCTGTTTGCTGTTTGCCCATTGGGGACCCCTGGGTTTGGGCTTGGTGCTGTTGCTGATGTTCACCCACACCAGTGCCATGATGCCCATGAGCGAGGCCGCCATGGCCCATCTGGTCAGCCGGGGTGGGGCTTTTGACACCAAGCGCTACGGGCGGGTGCGGCTGTGGGGCTCGATGGGGTTTTTGGTCACGGTGTTTATGGCCGGGGCCTGGTTCGAGGCCTTTGGCATGAAGCACTTTCCAGCCTGGACGGTGCTGACGCTTGGCGCGGTGCTGCTGAGCGTGTGGTGGATGCCTGACCTGAAAGAAGCCGCGCACCATACCGATGTGCATGCGCCGGTGTGCCCCGTGCTGCGCCAAAAGCCGGTGTTCTGGTTTTTCACTTCCACGTTCTTTCATGTGCTCTCGCACATCGGGGTGTACGTTTTTTTCTCGCTTTACCTCGATTCGCTGGGTTACAGCAAGACCATGATTGGCCTGTTGTGGGCCGTGTCGGTGGCGGTCGAAATCGTCTGGTTTTTTACCCAGTCGCGCTGGTTACCGCGCATGCCCTTGACGGGTTGGCTGGTGCTGTGCTCGGCCGTCATGGTGCTGCGCATGGGCTTGACGGCGGCTTGGGCCGATGTGTTGTGGGTTTTGCTGCTGGCGCAAACCCTGCACGCCATCACCTTTGCCACGCATCACACGGCCTGCATTGCCTTGATCTCTCATCACTTTCCGGGCCGCCTGCGCGGACGTGGGCAGGCGCTGTACACCGTCATCGCCTACGGCTTTCCGGGTGTGCTGGGCGCTTTGCTGGGGGGACTGATCAGCGAGCGTTGGGGTTTACAAAGTGTGTTTTCTGCCAGCGTGTTGACCAGCGTGGTGGCTACGGCGGCGGCCTACAAAGTCTGGCGTTTGCAGCACCCGCGCAAGTTGGCAACGGCCTGAGTGCTGAGAGACCCAGAGTGACGCCTAACCTGAAAGCCCATGCTTCGAGCTTGTATGCCCGTGTTTGAAGGTCCTGAGTTTTTACCCCCTGAGTTGCGCGCATCGCTGACCGGGGCCACACGCTTGCACACCACTTGCGGTGGCAGCCGCACGGTCTGGCACGCTTGGGGGCAGCCTTCACAGCCCGTAGTGGTTTTGCTGCACGGTGGCAGCGGAAGCTGGACGCATTGGGTGCGCAACATTGCCCCCTTGCAAGCGGCGGGCTGGCGCGTGCTGGTGCCCGACTTGCCCGGCTTTGGAGACTCGGATTTACCGCCAGCTTGCACCGATGTGGACGCTTTGCCTGCCCACCTGCACGCAGGCTTGCAACAGTTGAAAGCCAGTGGCACCTGTAGCGAACGGGCGCGTCTGGTGGGGTTTTCGTTTGGTGCCATGGCCGCAGCCCTGTGGTTGGCTGCGTACCCGCAAGACGCAGAGCAACTGGTGTTGGTGGGCGCGCCGGGCATGGGCCTGACGGTGCCCGAGCGCATCCTGCTCAAAGGCTGGCGGCATTTGCCGACCTCTGAGCAGCAAAACGAGGTGCACCGCCACAACCTGATGGTGCTCATGCTGCAGCACCCGAACAGCCTGGACGACCTGGCCCTCAGCCTGCACGCTGCCAACGTGGCGCGTGACCGCATGCCGCGCAGACGCATGTCGTCCACCGACATCGTGGCCAAAACCTTGCCACAATTGCAGGTGCCCGTCAGCGCCATTTATGGGGAACACGACGCGCTGTACAAAGGACGCTTGCCCGAGTTGCAGTCCGCCATGCAGCGCCAATCAGCCCATTGGGGCCAGTGGCACACCGTGGCCGGGGCGGGGCATTGGGTGCAATACGAGGCGGCGCAAGCCTTTGATGCAGCTTTGCAGCAAGTGTTGGGGGCCGTGCCTGCTTGAATCAAGCGCGGGCGGCTGCCACTGCCGCGCGCAGACCCAGCAGGTAACTGTCCACGCCAAAACCGGCGATTTGGCCTTTGGCAATGTCGGCGATCACCGAGTGGTGGCGAAACGCTTCGCGGGCGTGGATGTTGGACATGTGCACCTCGATGATGGGGCACTTGAGGATGGCCAACGCGTCGCGAATGCCGTAGCTGTAATGCGTCCAGGCACCTGCGTTGATGACCACGGCGTGCACGCCATCGCCGTGAGCGCGGTGGATGCGTTCGGCCATTTCACCTTCAATGTTGGTTTGGTAGCACTCGACCTGGACCCCCAGTTCTTGGCCCAAAGCCGTCACTTGGGCATTGATTTCGTCCAGCGTGGTGGTGCCGTACTGCGCAGGGTCGCGCTTGCCGAACATGTTCAGGTTGATGCCGTGCAGGACAAGGATGTTCATGGGGGTGGGCCTTGGTCTATAGGAATTGGGGACATGGAGGGGTTGCCTGCGATTGTCGGTGATTTGCGGCAAGATACTGCATCGGTTTTGTCATGAAAGTTGCTGATGACCCCCTTGAAAATTGATTTCGTTTCCGACATTGCCTGCCCTTGGTGTGCCGTGGGTTTGGGTTCACTGGAGCAAGCTCTGCAGCGCTTGCAAGGCCAAGTGCAGGCCGATCTGCATTTTCAGCCTTTTGAGCTGAACCCCCACATGCCCCTAGGCGGCCAGGATCTGAGCGAGCACTTGACCGAAAAATATGGCTCCACACCTGAGCAACAGGCGCAAATTCGCCAGACCATTGCCGCACGCGGGGCCGAGGTTGGCTTTGCATTCCATCCCGGCGGAAGGGGCCGGGTGTACAACACTTTTAATGCGCACCGCTTGCTGCATTGGGCCGAAGGCCAGGGCGCTGGGGCGCAGCACGCCCTGAAAAAAGCTTTTTTGCAGGCCTATCAGGGCCGCGCGGAATGCATGGAAGACGCAGAAGTTTTGCTCGCTGGCGTGTCTGAGGCAGGGCTGGATGTGGCCGCTGCCCGCGCAGTGCTGGAGAGCGACGCGCACAGCGCCGAAGTGCGTGAGCGCCAGCAGTTTTATGCCCAGGCGGGCATCCGCTCGGTGCCCGCGGTGATCATCAACGACAAACATTTGATTTCGGGTGGACAGCCGGTCGAGGTGTTCGAGCAGGCATTGGCCCGTATTGCTTCAGGCGAGTTGGCCTGAGCCCCGTCATTTTTCTGATGCTTCCAATGGCCCTGTCATGAACGCACCCCAGTCGAAACCTGCGCAAACCTTGCACCGCCGAACCGTGCTCGTCGGCCTGGGCAGCGGGTTGTTGGCAACAGTGGGGGCGGGGCATTTCACTTTGGCCCTTGCGCAGTCGCTGCCTACAGCCTCCTCAGCGTTGCTCACGGCATGGCGACGCGAAGGGGGTGTGTTGTTGATTCGCCATGCGGCCATAGAGGCGGGGCTGGGCGATCCGCCTGGTTTTGTGATCGGCCAGTGTTACACCCAGCGCAATTTGAGTGAGGCGGGTCAACAAGCTTCGCGTGCCTTGGGGCAATGGCTGCGTGCTCAGCAGTTCAAACCGGACGCGGTACACAGCAGCCAATGGTGTCGTTGCCAAGACACGGCGCAACTGGCTTTTGGTCAATACGAGAATTGGCCTGCACTCAACAGCACGTTTGCCGGGCAAGGCGATGCGCCGGCCCAGTTACAGGCCTTGCGCGAACGCCTGCTCGCCTTGCCTGTTGGGCGCACGGAGGTGTGGGTCACGCACCAAGTCATCATGACGGGCCTGACCGGCGCTTATCCTGCTTTGGGAGAAGGTTTTTGGGTTGATCGGCAGGGCCGTTTGCGCGCGCGTGCGGAGCTGGCCGCATGAACATTTTCTACAGCTTGACGGTGTACTTTGATGGCTCGTGCCCGATGTGTCGGCGTGAGATCACCATTTACCGGCGCTTGCCACAGGCAACGGCCATCGAGTGGGTGGATGTGAGCCAAGGTGTTGCATTGGGGGCTTCCCTCAGCTGTGCCCAGGCCATGGCCCGTTTTCATGTGCGTGATGCCCAAGGGCGTTTGCACAGTGGTGCGGCGGCGTTTTCTCGCATGTGGCTCATGTTTCCTGGCTGGCGCTGGTTGGGTTGCTTGTCGGCTTGGCCGCCATTGTCGTGGGGCGTTGAAGCGGCTTACCGTTTGTTTTTGCCGCTGCGCCCGCGTTTGCAAACTTGGGTACGACGCAGGTGGCCAGAGGGGTCGCTGTGATCAAAGACAAGGCTTGGAAGGTCTGTGCCCCTGTCTTGATCGGATGGGTGGCCTTGTTGAGTTTGTCTGGCGTCTCGGCGCAGGTCGCAGACAAAGTGACTTTGGGCCATTGGGCGCTCGATCGCACCGAGGTCACCATCGGGCAATTTGAGCGCTATGTGCGTGCCACTGGGACTGTGACCCGCGCCGAAAAAGAGGGTGGCGGTTTTGAGTATGGCGCAGGCTGGGAGCGTCGCCCAGGGTGGTCCTGGCGCAAGCCTGACGGCGTGGTGCCGTCCAGCGCCGACTTACCCGCCGTGCATCTGGACTTTGCCGAGGCACAGGCCTATTGTCGCTGGGCAGGTGGGCGTTTGCCAACAGGTGCCGAGTGGCAAAAGGCGGGCTTTACCGAGTTGCGCGATGCGCCACCTGCGCCTTGGGTCAGCGGACGAACTTACCCTTGGGCCACGGGCGACAGCCCACAAGGAGCCAACACCAGCGACCCGGACCCCTGGCCACGCGCCGCACCTGCTGGTGGGACGCGCTCGGGCGTGAATGGGCTCTACGACATGGGGGCCAACGTGTGGGAGTGGACCACCGATGCGCAGGGCAGCCAAAGGCGCACCGTGGGCGGGTCGTGGTGGTACGGCGCGTTCAACATGAAGGCCGATGTACAGGCCTTCAAACCGGCTGACTTTTACGCAGTCTATATTGGCTTTCGCTGCGCCTACGACCTCAAAGCATCGAACACTGAAAAGCCCCTCAGCGCACTGGTGCCTGCGGGCAAGGCCAGGCCATGATGCATTCTTTGCCCGAGGGCTACCGCGCCCTGGTGGTTGGTGCGAACGGCGCGATTGGCAGCGCCTTGTTGCAGCACTTGCAAAGTGACCCTCGCTGTGAACGGGTACTGGGGGTGTCGCGCCAAAGCTCTCCCGGGCTGGATTTGCTCAACGAGGCCAGCATCCGCGCCTGTGCACTGAACTTGGCTCCGCAGGGGCCGTTTCATCTGGTGCTCGACGCCACAGGCGCGCTCATGGTCAATGGCCACGGACCAGAAAAGCGATTGGATGAATTGGACGCTGCGCAATTGCTGACCGCCATGCAGCTCAATGCCGTCGGCCCGGGTCTCTTGCTCAAACACTTCGCGCCTTTGCTGACAACGGGTCAGCGGGTGATTTGGGCTAAGTTGTCGGCGCGTGTGGGCAGCATCGAAGACAACCGCAAAGGGGGGTGGTATGGCTACCGTGCGGCCAAGGCGGCACTCAACATGCTCTTGCAAACTGCGGCCATCGAGTTGTCACGGCGCAGACCGCTGCTGGTGGTAGCCGCCTTGCAGCCGGGCACGGTGCAGTCTCGCTTGAGCCAACCCTTTGTGGGCAATAACGCCATGCGACCCGAAGAAGCAACACAGCGCTTGGTGTCGGTGTTGGATGGCTTATAGCCCACCGGGCGAGCGCAGTTTGTGGACCACCTCGGGCAAAGCATCTCCTGGTGATGCGCCAATGCGCTGATGCGGACGAGCGCTTGAAGGATAATTCGAACTTGGATTAGAAAACAGGGATGGCGAAATGAGCTTGCAGACATGGTGGATTTTTGTGGTCATGACCTTCTTTGTGTCTGCCACACCCGGGCCCAATATGCTGCTGATGATGAGCCATGGCGCGCGGTTTGGTCTGCATGCCGCCGTCATGACGATGGCGGGGTGCATGACGGCTTTGCTGTGCATGATGAGCATTTCAGCCGCAGGCTTGGGTGCTTTGTTGCACACCTTCCCGGCCGTGTTCGATGCTTTGCGCTATTTGGGGGCCGCTTATTTGGCTTATCTGGGTTACAAACTGTGGCGCTCAGCGCTGTCTGCCCAGTCTGGCGAGGATGTGCTCAAGCAGGAGACGGTGTCGCGCCGTGGGGGTTCTTTTTACTGGCAAGGGCTGGCGGTGGCGGCCAGCAATCCCAAAGCGATCGTTTTTTCTGCGGCTTTTTTTCCGCAATTTATCCAGCCCGACTTGCCTGCCTTGCCCCAGTTTGGCATCTTGCTGATCACTTTCACCGTGATTGAAGTGAGCTGGTACCTGATTTACGCGCTCAGCGGTCACAAACTCTCGCGTTACCTACAGCAAAGCCATGTGATGAAAAACTTCAACCGGGTCACTGGTGGTGTGTTTGTGGGTTTTGCGGCCTTGATGGCCGCAAGCCGGTGAATGGCTTGGCGCACCGACCTGGTTTTACCCCCGTCAACTGTGCGCCAAGCTGTGGATAAGTCCATGAACAAGCCTTGAGACCCGCATCCCTTATGGCTTGGTGATGTGTGCTCAAAAATGAAGCAATGATTTCAAGCTTTGCAGCCGCCCCGATTTCTCGTTTGGTGGCTTCGTTCAGGACTCAGCCCAGCGCTTTTGTGATCTTGTGGCGTGGCACCGTGGTTTTGGGGCACTGGCCCTTGGGCAGTTGAAACCACTGGCGCACATCGGCCTCTACGCCCACGCCGTGCATGAAGTTGTAGATGGCTTTTTTGAGACCTTGGCCCAGCAGGTCGTGGTCCACCCCTGCAGGCATGGGGGTGGGGTCGACAAAGCCCACATCGTTTTTGGCAAAGGAGCCTTCAGGCAGTGGCAGCAGCTTCACGCCATAAGCCTCGGGGTTTTGGCCCACGGGTGAATGCACGGTGCAGACAAAGCGATGGAAAAAGCCGCTGTGGATGC
>CAYRBW010000010.1:0-27322 GCA_964422575.1 uncultured Limnohabitans sp. | reverse complement strand
CGAACCTTCAGGGCATGAAAACAACAGCCCCGAAAAGCAGCCGGGGTGCCGAAAGTTCGACAAGTCTTCTCCCCAATCCGGTGACGCTTGCACTGGGTCAGAACCTCAAGCGGCACCGCGAAGCAGTAAAGAAAACTCAAGTCGATTTGGCGTATGACGCGGAGGTAGAACGCTCTCGCATCAGCAAAATTGAGTGCGGATACGTGAATCCTTCCCTGCTGACGCTGGCTACCCTGTGCTACTCGCTGGGCATTACGCTGCCAACGCTGTTTGAGGGAATCACGGCCACCATGAAGCCAGTGGCAGAGGGTGGCGACAAGCGCCGTGCTAACCAAGCCACGCTGGACAAGCCTGCGCAGAAGTTGGCTAGGCGCGCTGCTAAAACCACTGCTCCAGCCAAGCCCGTCAAGTCCAGTCGGCGTACCTGAACCGAACCGCTGACACCAAGCGCACTTGCTCCGTCGCAAAGTCACCCGACTCGTATAGCCAGTGAATGGGCTTGCTCGTGGCGTTTCTTTTATTCGATTTGCTTAGTTCGTCGGCAGACTTTCCGGCACGGCTACCGGGGCCTGTGATCGGTACGCGAAGCCTTGCGTTGTGCGGCCTGTAGCTTGGTTCGCCGGCGGATGGGTCTAGGATCAAGATCGTGTCTGGCTTTGTTTCACGCCCTTCCACCAATCCCTCAATTCCAAGTGCCAATGACCAGTGCTTGAACTTTGAGTTCTTGGCGTTGGCCGTCACGATGGCAACGAGTTCACCGCGCATCAAGCAGTCCACCACCCAGCGATCTATACCGCCGTCTTTGCTTTCGCGCAGTGTCAAGTTCAGTGGTAGCTTGAGAGAGTCAACCAGAGTCACGAATTCATGTGCGTGAACCCCTGAAAAAAATGTATGCGAAAAAGCCGACCAAACTGCTGCGGGAACACCGAACTTTCGCTTGGGCATATCTTGCAGTGCAACGCTTTTGGCCAGGTCAAACAAAACCATGACGGCAGCGAACACATGGATGCCGCATGCCCCATCAATATCGCCCTGCTGAAAGAACACCCTCACGGGGTCTTGTCGCTTGGATTGCTTGAGCAGGTAGTGACCGGATTGCAGCGTGTGAAAGTAGCGTTGGAACCGATACGAAACTACAACGCTGGATTTCGATTTGTGCGCCGACATATCAGTAGTCCTCTGGAAGCAGAACTGTTGTGCAGCGCCTGATTCCGTCGTCATCGGCGGCATCAGTTATCACCCATACAGTTGGCAAATCAGAACGCTTTGAACGCGGCGTTGCTGTAAGTGTTTCGGCGGACACACAGCGCCACACTGACATCACGCGGCTTCCGTCGCATAACGCCATTTCATTCAGTTCAGCGTCCTCTTTGCATGTGTCACCCCAGTCACCATGCAGGTGGCGATTGATGAGGAACGCTGCGCTGAATCCGGTCTGCTCCAGCAGTGCCAGTGCGCCCGGTGTGGCTACGCATTGACCCAGTTGAAATTTGGCGGCGTTGGTGATGATAGTCACTGGCGGCTTTGCTTGCGTCGTGTCGGTTTGGGTGTCTTGGTTGTTGGTCATGGTCTTCTCCGTGTTGTTAAAAAAATGGACGTAAGTTGCGGACGTGGCAAAGCCTCGGCATGAGCTATCCGATACTTCGTCTTCGAGAAAAATCAGGGGGTCAGTGCTGTGTGAACCGGCTTAGAGGCTTGGCACTTCGTCGGCGCTTGAGCGACGTTTGAAGACGACGCTACAACCGTCCTGGCGTTTGAGTTCGCGCCCGTCTTTGCTGCTGATAACCGCGTAGGGCATGCAACGGTGTTCAAAGCCATTGCAGTCGCTACGCCAATCACACGCTCGGCAGATGTTGCCAAGGCTGTCGGTAGCCACATCGCTTTTGAGTACCGCAATGAAACCTTCCGGCGCTTCGTTTGGGTCGATAACAGCGGGAGTTTGCTGTTGCATTTTTCAGCCCTCACCGCTGTTGGCTGCACCGATTGGCACATGGCTCGATGCAGCAAACAGAGCTTTCAAAATCGCATGAGCGTCAAGTAGCCTGTTTTCAGTGCAGCAGTCCAATGCAGCGCGTTTGATCGCATCGCGGATGGACTCAAAAGTCAGACGGCTATCGAGTGCGCAACACGCCTCCGCTGGTAGCGAAAAACCGCCAGTGAACCATTCGACCAAGTGGTGAGTGTGCTGGTGCAGCAGGGGGTGATTCAGCACAGTTCTTTCGTAGCACTCGGCAATGGTGCTGGGCATGATTTCGTACAAGTAGCCGATGGGCGTGGTGCCGTCATCTACGCTGTCAAGGTCATGCTCGGGTTCCAGAATCCGTGCCAGCACAGCAGCATGGCTCAGGTGCGGTGTCTCCAGCAACGTAACAAACTCGTCAGACAAAGCGAACAAGCTACGCAGGCATCGCGCTTGGTTGAAGACATGCACATCTACGAACCGCAAAGCGGTCAGGGTGATCGGTTGCGTAAACAGGGCTTCAACCTCTGCCAGCGGAACATCCAGCAAAGCGGCCACTGCACGATTGCGATGCCTTTCACCAGCCACGCCGATGTAACTCAGCGCCAGCGGCAGGCCACTTGTCAGGTCTTTGGTCAGGCTGTGCCGACTGCTATTGGCATAGGCCAGCGTCAAGAACTTGATGGCTACATCGGGCAGGTTCAGCAGCTTTGGCAACAGCGCCAGCTTTGACGAAACGATGCACAGCACGGGTGTTTCCGGCATGGGTACTTCTGCCAGTAGGGAAGCCAGTTCTTGTGTGTCTGTTCGCGGCTCCATCTTATAGTCGGGTTTGAGCAAAAACCGGGGCACTTCGGTTGCCAGTTCAGGCGCTTGCGACAGTCCAAGCTCTTTCCAAAAATGGCGCTTGACGACGTGGGCTGCGTATTGCTGGTCTTCGCTGCCAGGCTTACTCACAATGTCGGCCAAATGGATACCCAGTCGGTGGACGGCGCGTCGTTCTTCCGTAGCCTGAAACCTCAGATTTTCGGGGTGCGGCACGAGGCTATGGCTGTCAAAACTGGCGTACTCGCGGATGGTTTCAAAGGCACTGATTAGGGATTCATCGAGGCTCATGGTTTTCTCCAAGACCCCTGTCATCGTTGCGCCCGTCATGGGCTGGCGGTGGCACAGGATCGGTCGGGGTTTTAGGGTTGCAGACAAGCACAGACGTGACGAAACATCCCGATGCTTTGAAGGCGTCAGGAACACGTTTGAAGGTGCTCGAATGCGGGGGATTTCAGTGCCGCCCGGTGGTGTTGGGCGACGGCCTCAAACAGAACGTTTGGGGCGGTTCAGGCAAGCCAAAATTCGTGGCGAACAGAGCTTGCTTGGTATCGGCTGCCAATCATGAAAATTCGGTCAAAGACCGCTATTTCGTAAAAATGGCTACCAATACATGTATTTTAGACGATTTTCGATATAAAAGTCATCAAAAACAGCCAGTTGGCCATCTAAATATGGTGTTTTTCAATGAAAAAGCACCCCGTTGACAGCCTCAAAGCCACCGAAAAACGCTTTGTGGACAAGTACCGACCAGATCACTGAAACGGCGAAAATGCTTAATTTTTAAGCACAATACGGAGTTTCTGAAATTTTGCTTGTATTTGCGATGTGACGTAAAATATGACCAATATTCTGAGCACCATCAACTACGGTCAATGCCATGAAATTCTCAACCGACGAACTCATGCCCTTCTTCGAGGTGCGTACTGGCATGTCCAAACATCTGGACGATGTGCAGGCCGGCAAAGAAATCGTCATCACGCGGCACGGCAAGCCAGAAGGCGCGTTGATTTCTGCGGCGCAGTTGTACCGCTACCGTGAGGTGAATCGGTTGATGGTTCAACTGCTGGATGTGCTGGCGTGGCAAACGGAAAGCGGTCAGCCGATAGATGACGCGCAGGTCAAGGCTATTGCGGCAAAGCTTTTGGCACTGGGATGTTCCAGTGCCAATAATCATTCAGTACCATGAGTCACACAACAAAATACTGTATAAAATCACAGCCACCAAATGAGCCAGTTGCTTTGCATCGTGCAGTGGCGTGGATGCACCAACAGCGCACGCAAGTTACGGCCCCAATGAAGGAAGACATGTAATGGCATACGAACAACTGACACGCGGAGATTTGATTCGGCTTCTTGAGCAGCATGATGCGGAGCGTGCTGAGGCGGGTAAAGACGGCATCATCATGTCCTACACGGGGCGCACTGCACCGTGGCAAATCATCCGCCAGGTTAAACCTAAAATCAGCAAAATAAACCAGCGAGTATCGGAAGGAGATGCGCAGGCGCAGGGCCAGAACATCATCATGGATGGAGAGAATCTATCATCCTTGGTGACGCTATACAAGTATCGTGGCCAAGTTGACCTGATACTCACAGACCCCCCCTACAACACTGGCGAAGATTTCCGCTACAACGATAAGTGGGACAAAGACCCTAATGATCCAGACTTGGGCGAGGTCGTGCCCAAAGATGATGGATCACGTCATTCCAAGTGGTTGCGTTTCATGACCCCGCGTCTGTGGATGATGCGTGAGATGTTGAAACCTGGTGGGGTCATAGCTATTTGCATCGACCACCGTGAGTTGTATCGCCTTGGGATGCTGATGGATGAGGTGTTTCGGGAAGAAAACCGAATCGGCATCATTAACTGGCAAAAAGCTTACTCCCCAAAGAGCGACACAGGAGGAAAGAAAGGTGGAGTCTCGACCGCCACCGAATATGTCCTCGTGTACGCCAAAGATATTGATAAGGCAAAAACTCGGTTGCTTGAGCGAACTGACGAAATGAATGCTCGGTATACCAACCCCGACAATGACCCAAATGATGAATGGGCATCATCCGACCCATCAGGTCCCGGTGCCGCCACTCATCGAAAGATGGTTTATGCAATTCAAAGCCCGTTTACTGGGGAATTACATTACCCACCAGAGGGCACCTGCTGGCGAAGCGACAAGAAGGACATGAAAGTCTGGTTGGAAGGATGGGGATCGACTTATGAGGAAAAGTGGATTGATGATGGAAACGAATTTGTTAATGAAAAGACAGACACAACTGTTCGAGTAAAAGCTTTGGTTCTAAAAGGTGCACAGTTTGCCCAAGGAAAACCGACAGGCTCTAGTCTGGTGCTGACAAAATCACGTCTGGCCGCTGAAAAAATCATGGTGACTGGCCCCATGCCAAGACTAATTTTTACATCCGGCGGTCTGGGTGGCCCGCGACTAAAACGGTATTTGAAAGACATTCGTAAGGGAAAAATTCCCCTTAGTTATTGGGCCAACGAGGACTACGACAAACCTATTGAAATTGACAGTCAATCTTGGGATCACCAGCAGTCAGGCCATAGTCAGACTGGAATCAATGAATTGGATGCTGTTGTCGGCAAGGGTCACAACTTCAAGACGGTTAAGCCACTGAGGTTAATGACCAAGATCATTCAACTTTGGTGTAAACCTGATGGCATCGTGGTGGACCCATTTGCAGGTTCGGGAACTACTGGTCACGCAGTGTTAGAGTTGAATAAAGTGAGCGGTGCCTCCCGTCGCTTCATTTTGATCGAACAAGGCAATGATGAAAAAGGCGATCACTACGCCAAGTCGCTGACGGCTGACCGTGTTCGCCGTGTGATTAAAGGGGATTGGAAGTCGGGTAAGCGCGAACCACTAGGTGGTGGTTTTCAGTTCATTGAACTAAAGCGTCAACAAGTAGATGCTGCTGCGGTCAACGCATTGCAGCGTGAAGAGATGATTGACTTGCTTCTGACGAGCCACTGGGAAAAATCGGATCGAGCCAAGACTTCGCTCATGCGCTTTACACCAGAGGTGGAAAGTCGTCGTTTCCTTTTTGCCACTAACAGTCGCAATGAAGGATTCTTCTTAATTTGGGACGGTGCTGATCAGCCTTCAGATCTGAATCGAGCCACATTCAAAGCCATTGTTGAAGAGGCCAAAAAGCATGGTCTCGCTGATCGCTACCATGTTTATGCCTCAGTAGCTACCTATTCCGGTCGCACCGTAGAGTTCTACAAAATACCTGACCGAGTACTGGAGCACATTGGCTTTAACACGCGCGCCGATGCATATAACAATGAAACCGAAGGCGATCAGGGATGAAAGAAATCAAGTTCCAAAACGATGCAGCAGTTCAAATCGCGCAACGGTATGCGTTTTTTGCGAGCCATGAACAACGATCAGGAACCCGGAAAGCTGCTGATCCATTTTTTCAAGCTTTGGGGGCTTTAACGGGAGCCGGAAAAACGCCAATTCTGGCCGAGACCGTATCCTTAATACGAAACGAACTTCACGGCGAACCGATTGTATTGTGGATGAGCAAAGCACGATCTGTGGTTACACAGACCTTCAATAATTTCAACGGCGGTAAATATGCAATGTTGATTGAGGGTTTTCAAGTTTGTGCCATCAAGGATTTGCAGGCTACGATGGTTGAGGACAGCAGTACCCCGCTGTTGGTATTAACGACCACAGGCTTGTTTAATAACAAGGATCAGGCGGAAGGAGATTTACGAATTTATCGTACCGCCCAAGACAGCCAAGGCAGTAAGTCCATGTGGCAACGCCTTGTCGAGCGCCATGATGGGCAATCGAGACGCCCTTTGATTATCGTTTACGACGAGGCACACAACCTCTCAGAACAACAAACTGAAATCCTACGGGAATTGCAGCCGGAGGCATGGTTGCTTGCAAGCGCCACCATCAAACTACCGACCAAGTTCCATAATTTAGTAATCCAGCCCACCAAGAGTTGGGTGGCGAGATGCTCAGGCGAGGTAGAAGCTTTTAAAAATTTAGGTGCAGCCAAGAATGAAGTCCCAGACCCAGATTTATGGATGACTACCTTGGTGGAGAGTCAGAAAGTCGTTGACGCCGAATTGGTGAAGAAGGCCATCCATTTTGACGGCACCACAGCCCCAATGGAGACCTGCCTTGATAGCCTGCTTGAGCGACGCTCTTTAATTCAAAAGGAACTCAACGACAGAGGGTTGAACATCAAACCCAAGGCCATCTACGTATGCAAGACCAATATTGCAGATGATGGCTTGCCCGATGATCCCACCAAACCATTCAACCTACGCCAAGCACCACCAATTCGGATATGGCGCTATTTGGTAGAGTCTAAAGGCATCCATCCCTCCACCATCGCGATCTACTCAGATTTGAAGTTTGTCGATGGAAACAAACCGGAGCAGGTGATTCATTTTTCAAAAGGTGATGATGACTTCGACCGTTTTCACGAAGGAAATTTTGAACACGTTATCTTCAATTTGTCGTTGCAGGAGGGGTGGGATGATCCAGAGTGCTATCTTGCCTACATTGACAAATCTATGGGTTCATCGACCCAAGTTCAACAGGTTATTGGGCGGGTGCTGCGTCAGCCCTATGCCACGCACTACGCGAGTGAAGTATTAAATGCGGCACATTTCTTTCTGCGTGTAGATAAAAAGACTGTTTTTACGCAGGCTCTGGACCTCGTAAAAGCCAAACTCGATCAAGAGGGTGCTCCCATCGCCATCTCCTCGGCATTCTCTGGGGGAACCAGTCCTGCTGCCTTGGAGGTTCTACCTCGTGATGATGTGTTAGCCCCTCTCCATAGCATCTACGTGCTGAAAGATGAAGCGAAGAGGACAGTCGATCAATTGCTAAGTCGATTCACTACTTATGTCGAAGGTAGCGTTGACACCATGGGGACAGCGGAAAGCGCCAGCGCGATAGTCAAGGTAATCGACAAATCAGAACCGGCGAGTGACCCGGAATGGATGGATGGGGGACATACCAACCCTGTCAGATTGCGCTGGATGCTTTCGTTGGCTGTGCGTTCCTATGCGCCACAGGCCAGCAAAATTATCGTCGCCAGTGATCCGAAGTTTGACATTCGCGTGCAAGTCCGCAGCAATGCCGAGGTCGCAGCGAAAGAGCTTGCAGAGAAGATCGGAGCCGCTTATTTTGAACAATCTGAACTTGTTTACGAAGAAAATGATCCGTTCACTTTCAGCCCTATACGGGTTGTAAAGGATGGAGCAGTTAAGTTCAATAACAGTCTTTATCCTCATTACGGAAAGATGAACCCCGAAGAGCTTGCTTTCGCTCGTGGGTTGGATGCGGCAAATGTAGTTTGGCATCGCAATCCTGTTTCGGGCGGATACTCTATCCCGCTTCTTACACCCGGTGATACGGCAAATTTTTTTCCTGACTTCCTTGCGTGGAAGTCAGGCAAAGTTTTTGCGCTTGATACGAAAGGCAAGCATCTTTTGACAGAGGCGCTTTTGCGCAAAATGTTCGACATCAATGATGGTGAAAAAAATCGCGTTCACGTTCGATTTGTCGTAAAGGGTAAGCAGGAAGCTGTTAATGGTCGGACTCTTGCCAAAGACGGGTACACAATTTGGCGGGTCAAGAACAATCAACTGACACCGATTTACAAGGATACGATGGCAAAGGCTGTCGCTGAGTGTTTAAGGTAGCGGGATGAATAAGCCTTGCACAAAGAATAAGAAAATCAAATATTAAAAATGGCAAAAACTCTTGTCGCACACGAGCAAGCAATTCAAAAGGTTTTTAGTGATGACTATGTGTTTAGCATCCCTGACTACCAGCGTCCCTATTCGTGGACAACTGAACAAGCGCGAGAATTGCTTGAGGATTTACTTGGGTTTGTTGAAGCAAATCCCGGCGCTATTGCTGACATGCCAACCTATTTCTTGGGCAGCATAGTCTTAATCAAAGCTGAAACACCAGAGGCTGATGTCGTTGATGGTCAGCAACGTCTTACAACCTTGACGTTGTTGCTTGCTGCGATACGCTCAAATATCTCGAACGAAAAGCAACGCAGTCAGATAACGAAGCGTCTTTACGAAGAGGGTGATACTTTCGCTGGTACGGAAGATAGGTTTCGGCTGACTCTTCGTGCACGAGATGCTGAATTCTTCCAAAAGTACGTGCAACGTGATGGGGGGTTTGGTGACTTACTCAAGCTTGAGGCTGGCTTAGTTGATAGTCGTCAAAATCTGCGCGACAACGCAAGACTGTTTCAGACTAGGTTGGAAGCAATGGCTGAACCGACACGGGTGGAGTTGGCACAATTCATTTTGCAACGATGCTATTTGGTGATTGTGTCCACAGCGGACGAAGACTCGGCCTATCGGATATTTTCTGTTCTCAACAGTCGGGGACTTGATCTGTCGGCTACTGATATTTTGAAGGCCAAAATTATTGGCGGCATACCCGACAAGCAGCGCGATGGATTTACTAAGAAATGGGAAGACGCCGAAGAAGAGTTGGGGCGCGATGACTTCAATACCTTGTTTGCCCATATACGTACTGTGTACCGTAAAGCCAAGGCAAAGGAAACGTTGCTCAAGGAGTTTGAAGAATATGTAACCGAGGTTAAGTCGCCGATCAAGTTCATTGACGGCGTTTTATTGCCTATGGTTCAGGCTTTCTCTGAGTTGAGTGCCTCTGCTTACTCTGCGCCAAGCCATGCCGATAAAGTGAACGCACATTTGAGGTGGTTGAATCGTCTTGAATTCAATGACTGGGTCCCTCCTGCATTGGCATTTTTCGTGCGGAACCGTGAAAACCCTGTCGCAATGGAAACGTTCGTTCGAGACCTAGAGCGTATCGCTTACTACATGCTGGTCACCAGCAAAGGCGTAAATGATCGCATTGAACGTTTTGCGAAGATCACTACAGAAATCGAAACAGGAAAAGATTTGACTGCGGACTCATCCAATTTGCAGTTGCAACCGCCTGAGCAGTTAGCCTTTTTCGATAAGCTCAATGGGCCGATTTACGAAACACTCTCAGCAAAGGCGCGTACTCCCGTATTGCTCCGCCTTGATAGCTTGCTTTCTGGAGGTGGCGCAACCTATGACTATTCCGTGATAACGGTTGAACATGTACTTCCTCAAACACCAAAGGCTGGTAGCACTTGGCTTGAGTGGTTTCCAGATCAGTCTGCGCGCTTGGCTACGGTTCATCGCCTTGGAAATCTCGCGCTACTGACCCGCAGGAAAAATGCCCAAGCATCGAATTGGGATTTCGACAGAAAAAAAGACTCCTACTTTCGGCGTGATGGCGTATCACCTTTTGTGATGACAACGCAGGTCATTGATGAAGCGCAATGGTTGCCGTCTGTTGTAGATGAGCGCCAAACAAAATTGATGGCCATTTTTGAGAAGCATTGGCGTTTGAATAAACGCATGTCAGCCTCGGACTGGCTCTTAGAAAACCTGTGACAGTCATGATGACTGCTTTCAACGCCCCTCAAATCAATTCTGTCTTTTTAGCTGTATTCGAGTGACCTCACATATGCGGCTTCGCAATCTTCTCCTGCTAATTTGCTTCTTCGTTGTCGCCGTGTCAGCGCAGGCCGAAGACCAACTCATCGGTGTGTCATCTCGCTCCGGTGTCAAGACCAGTTACTGGTGGATGCCTAGAGACGGAACTATCACCGTGTTGCTGATGTCCGGCGGCAGTGGCGGGATTGGCCTTCGTGATGGCGTGCCCCAGTCTTTGAACTTTTTAATCCGCAGCCGTGATGCTTTTGCGCAAGCGGGCTTTAACGTGGCGCTGATGGGCAACGCGAGTGACATGCGCACGTTGAACCCAGATTTACGCATCACCCCTGCCCACGTGGACGACATCCGCGCCATTGTGGCGGATATCCGCAAGAGACAGGCCGGCGCCCTGTGGTTGGTTGGCACCAGTCAGGGCACAGTTAGCGCAACGGCTGCGGCGGTGTCCATGGGGACAGGGATAGACGGCGTGGTACTGAGTGCGTCGGTGACAGATCGGCGCTGGAGTCCGGGAGCCGTGCCGAATCAAGACCTGGACAAGGTGCTGGTTCCGGTGCTTGTCCATCACAACAAGCACGATGCCTGCCGCGTGACGCAACCCTATTTGGCCGAGGCCATGGTTAAGAAGTTCACACAAGCCCCAGTCAAAAAGTTCATCGAATTGGATGGTGGCCAGAACCCCACTGGTGACCCGTGCGAGGCTTTGCACTACCACGGCTACATTGGTGTGGAAGATCAGGCCGTGGCACAAATGGCTGACTGGATTAAGCAACCAAGGCCATGAAACCAAGTTACCCTTCCGCCTGAATCTCAATGTTCAGCCTTCACTGCACCAAGAAGCTGCTCGACCGTGTCAAGGCCGAAATCAGGACAGTACCTCTGACCAGCACAACGGTGCTCGGGAATTGGTACGCGACAGTGCTTCTGTGGAAGCCACAGGTTGCCCTGCTTGTCAATGAGAACACCCTACTGCCCTTGCTGATGCCATTGGCTCCATGCAGAGATTTAGCCGAACGGTTTCCCGAACAACTTACAAATGTTTTGACCGCTCACGGTGTACCTCAGCAGTTCATCGACCATGAGCTTGCCCAAATGAACGAAGTCATGTACGCCAAGACTTCAAACCGCAGCGTTGTCGGCATCATGAACCAGTTCACGTATCTGGCAGAAGGCTACCGCGAATACCTTGAAACGCAAGACCTGCTGGCGCTTTCAATCAGGTTGTCTGAAACGCCGTGCAGCCCGTTGTATAAAAGTGCCGTTTCGCCTGATCGGGAATTGAAGCGATTGCTTTTGAATTGGCACGCACCAAGCACGTCAAATCATTGAAGGGGGAATTTATGGCGACAAAATCAAAACGGATAAAGGACAAGCTTCTTATGGAGGCTTATACGCCTGTTGAGGCTGACTCAGATGGCTACTCTGACGGAGTTGATTTTTCTGCGGTGGTGGGCAACAAGCGATTCCACTCCTTTCAAGTCTGGCGGGAAAAAGATGGTGGCAGACCGACGTATGTGTATGGACTGACGCTGACACAAATTGAGGCCATTCGTTCTCGCGCAGACGAAGAACTCGCCTCTGAAAATGCTGAGCTAAAAGCCCAGGTTGAAGCTGCTCAAAAAGCTTTTAGAGAGCTTGAGCAACGGACAACGACCAAAGGGATCACCCTTACTCAAGAAAATGCAAAACTCAAAGAGGAACGACAATGGTACATACAGACATTGCGCCCACTTTTGAACAGACAAACAAATAACTTCACGCCCAGAGGCAATGGCAGCATTCGAGCGATTCCGATACCAATGGGCGGTACTCCTGAGCGCAGAATAAAGCTCAAGCGCCGATAGGCTAGATTTGTCATTTTTTTCGTTGCGCTTGCCTGCGCTTTGCAAGCCTGAGAAAATAGATAAACATTTCGCTGCAATGGCGAGGTGTATGAACTGACGCGCCCTGCGTTGGTTTGGTTTTTATCCCCAATTCCCCACTTGTTTTTTTCTTGTCATGCCCTTGGCGCGTGCTGATTTCGCACGTCTGCACGCCTATGGTCACGGGGATTTTTTCTCAAACCTCAGCTAGCGATAAGACACAGTTATCGACTGCCAGAAAGCCCTTCAAAATGACCAAAATTTCCACGCAAAAAGCAGGCGCTACAGCCACTAAAGCGACCAAGACCGCAGCAACTACCAACCGAGTGCCAGCAAAGCCGCCAGAGGCCGTTTTGGACGGTTTTTCTGCCACTGCTGACCGCTTCATGGCGGCCAGCCAGTCAAGCGCCACAAAGCGCGCATACGCCTCAGACTTGAAACATTTTTCTGCCAATGGTGGGACTATTCCGGCCAGCCCTGCTGTTTTGGCCGAATACCTGGCCTCGTGTGCAGAAAAATTATCCGTGGCGACCATCGAGCGCCGACTGACCGCCATCCACAAGGCGCACCTTGAAAAATCTTTGAAATCCCCAGCCCAAAGCGAAAGCGTCAAACGTGTGATGCAAGGCATCCGCCGCACGCTGGGCACCAAGCAACGGCAGGTACAGCCACTGGTCAAAGACGATTTGTTGGCCGCGCTGGTGATGATCGACCGCCAAAAAATGCCAGTCAAAGCGGCACGGGACCGCGCACTGCTGTTGGTGGGGTTTGCATCGGCCATGCGCAGGTCAGAACTTGTCGGGGTGATGATAGAGCACATTACGCACCTGCCCAATGGTTTAGAAATCTTCTTGCCATCCTCAAAGACTGACCAAGACCGTCAAGGCCGAACTGTGTTCATTCCCCATGCCAACGGCGACCGCTGTCCGGTGCGTGCCTTAGTGAATTGGCTGGAAATTGCAGGTATCAAAGAGGGGTATGTTTTTCGTGCCGTCACCCGCCATGACCGCATTGCACGGCATGGGTTGTCAGCGCAATCGGTGGCGCTGGTGGTGAAGGCGTCGGTGGCGCGTGTGGGCGGCGACTCCAAAAAAGTCAGCGGCCACAGTTTGAGGGCTGGCTACTGTACGAGCGCAGCGGAAAAAGGTTTGCAGCCGTGGCAAATACGTGAGCAGACCGGGCACAAGTCCGATGTGACTTTGGCGAAGTACATCCGCCCGGTGGCGCGAAGAAAAATCCCCAGCCTGCTGTAGTCGTCGTGTCACTTTCCAAAAGCTAGTGACAATTGCCCAATTGACTCACGGACGCTTGATGAGATGAACCCATTGATTAGATTCATCATCGTCCAGTAGATTTTTCAATTTAGGTTCTGAAATCGAAAAATTGACCATACTGCACAAGTCTTTGCACTCAGAAAATGCGGCCTCCGGCATGCGGCCACTGCTCGAATAGAAGGAGTCAAATCCGTAATAATTCTCTCCATCAAAACTGTGCAGAAGTGCGTAATGTCCGCCTTTGTTGCAAGTCAAGCAAACAACGCCTTCACTTTCTGAGATCCAATCGCGGATTCTTGCCAAGGCGTTTATTGCCTCGAATTTATCTGTCGTACTCGTGGCAAGGATTTCCGAGATAAATTTTCGTTTCTTTTTTCCTGCATTACCGTCTTTGTGAGTCCAATTACTCCAGGCAGAAATCACGTCACGAAGCAACTGACAGCCTACCCACCCCGTCAACTGATCTTCGTCCAAAGCCACACTCCAAATCAAACGCTGCAATTTGGGATGAATGCGGTCTTCTGTCAGGTACAGCAATGCATTGATGACCGTGGTGGGCACGCAGTCACCCTCACTGCTTTGCAGGCGCAACGCCCCCACTTGGTTCTGCTTCTTTTTCCAAATCGTTTTCAACTCTTCTAGCTTCGTCATAAGTCACTCCTGTTTGAATGGTATCGAGGCCGATGGTGGCTCAATCTGTTTGCGCAAGGGTCTGCCAATACAGTGCCTCGGGTTCTGGTGCCGAGGCAGCCAATTTTTTGACCACCGTTCGGGCATGTCCGACACGGCAGGCCCATTCATTTGAACGCTGTAAACAGTGACGGGCCGCCAGGGCCAGACGCGATGCATAGTCCGCATGTGCGGGTTCTGCTGCTCGAAGCTGCAAGGCGTGGTTGGCTGCATAGTGGTGTGCGCTGGCAAACGAAAATCCCTCCAGCGACACTGGGCCTGTCTGGCGTGGACATAGCCAAGCCCAAGGTGCTTGTTCGTGGGCTGGATATTTGACTGGATTGCGTTCAGTCCACGGTGTTTGCGTCACTTCACCGCCTGCACGCACCACCTCTAACCAAGGCAGTCCGGGCAAGACCTGCTGCACCCGCACCCCTTGCTCGTCTGCAAAACCGTGGGTCTGGCTCCAGCCCCTGACTGGCCAATCAAGGCACGCTAAGGGCGTTTGCCGGCAAGTGAGTTGCTCGCCATAGAAATGAAACACCTGCAAGGCATCGCCTCGCACAAGGGCGATGCGTTCACCGACTTCGCTGAAATCGAGATCCGAATCGCTGTTGATTTTTGGATGCGATGGCCATCGGTGCAAGGCCCAAATGGCGCTGATTTTTCCCTTTAGCCATTGCGGCATGAGCATGATCCTTTTTGCTAAAAAGAACCATGCTAAAGGCGTTTCACTGATTTGTCAGAACCGTAAAACTTTGCGTACAAACGCAATTTAAACAACAACAGAGCCGCTCGCTCACCAAAGCATGCACACTGGTCAAGGCCTTGGGCAAAGCTGCGGCATCGGTGCCACCCCATGTCGGGCTTGCCACCGCCTTTGCATGCCTCATGCCAAATACAAAGCAATACGGTCTGATGTCCAGGTCGCTACACCAGTGCCAAAGAAGTCAGCGTCTTCAGTCCAGACTGGACAACCCAATGTCATAGCGCACGCCAATACAGGCCAGTCATCCGCATCACGAACTGCGATGCGTTGCAACGCCTGCTGTTGCATGCCTGCATAGAGTTCCGCATCAATGGATTGCACAACACCCTCAAGCTTATCCAACACCACCATTGCCGCACTGGAATCAACCCCGCGCTTTTTTAACAGCGCGGGCAGATACTTTCGCGCATCTGCGTAGGCAACATCAGGGGCAAAGAACTTGACCGTTGCAGCGTTGTCAAAAATCAGTTCACGTACCCGCTTTCCAAGCACTGCACGAATCAAAATATTCGCATCAAGAACGATGGCTTTGCCACTCATGCCGCTTTGACTTTCAGCTTTTTAGCGGGTGTGCTGGCTTTCCTGCGTGCTGCTTTGAAGTCTTGAACCACGGACTCAACATCCACGCCCTGCGCCTCAAGCAGCTTGTCCAAAGTCTTACTGGCTTTTTTCAAGGCTGCGATGTCTGCTTCAACCTGTCCCTGCGTTGGGATGAAGTAGCCAACCGTCTGACCATGCCGCGTAACGGCAACGGGTGTGCTGGATGCGATGTACTCGGCCAAGTCGGAGCGGAACTCGCGTATGCCTACCTTTGTCGTTTCCATGTGGATGCCTCTTCGGTTGTGAATCTGTGTGTACACATTTTACGCCAAGACTACCTGTCTGGCAAGCGGCCTCACCGATCAAGCCATGCAGCGTCTTCAACATCCTGCCGCGCTTGGTCAAGGAGCTGGTACACGGTGGGCAACAGACTTTCAGGGATACGGATGACCGTAGTGACTTCACGGTACGGGCTACGGCTATAAGCTTTTGATGGGGGTCTCGTCTTCTGTTTCAGATGCGGAGTTTTGTTTTTGACTGTGGTCATGGCTGTTACAAGCGTGGTTACGATGCGCTCAAATTAGCCAAGGCGGCACTTTTCTGGATTGGCGTTGCGCGGATTGCGTCAGTTGCAAGGATTGCAGGCTGAGCGTGCAACGCCTTATCAAATGTGGTGACCAAATTGATGGCGATCACACAAAGACTGCCATTCAGGCAACACCGATCATTGCCACGTCAAACCACCCCATTAAGGCCATCAAATGGTCTGCCGAGATGGTCGTCACGGGGCTCAAATCGTCATCATGTGTAGATGCCATCAACGTCTGTTTTGATGTCATGAGGCGCTATTTTTTACGACCATTTCTCGGGCGCAAAAACTCCCAAATTGGCAAAGACTTCAGCAAATCCAAGGCGCTGGCGTTAAAGTCTTGCGGAGGCCACCACGGCGCTGCAAGGCGAGCAAGCTGGCGCTCAAATGCCTGAACTTTGGTTTTGGCTTCCTTGGTGTTGCCACATGCTTTGACCAAGTACCGCCCCGCACCGTTGACACCGCGTACACGCACACTGTCGAGGAAGGCAACAAACTCAACGTCAAGACGCTTTGCCTTGCTACGATCAACGTGATAGACGCTGACGCTGCCAAACGGATCAGCGATAGCACCTAGCTCGGATACTTTGGGATGATTGCCTTCATACACTCGGCGCACTTCTACGCGGGTACGTTCGCCGCCTGCTACCTTCTTCAAGTGAATGAGCGCATCGTCTGCGTGTGCTTCATCTTGGTGATGGCCAGCAGCACGAGCCTGCGCTTCTAAGAAGGCTTCACGGCCATCTTGGTCGTAAACGGACAAGCGTTCAGCGGACTTTGCGCCACCTGCGTAACTTGTTTGAATCTTGGCTCCGGTGTCAGTTTTGACGTAGTATTTTTCGCCCATCCTTGCACCGTCAAAATCAATGATGAGGTCATCTGTGCGGTACGGGCAATCCGCGTTATGGTCGATACGCATGACTCCAATCTGTTGGGCGAGTTCACGGGGATGCAAAGCGAACAGTTCTTTCCACAGGGCAATCCACTCCGATACGTCAGAAGCAGTCATCCGGTTAGGGTTAATGTCCACCTCCATCGCCAGTTTCACTTTGGGGTTAGTGGCTTCCATTTTCAGCACAGCCTGGCAGGGCTTGGCATAGGTATGACTGCCAAAGGTGTAGACAAACTTGTGACGGAACCATTCAGCCTTGACGCTGCGGTGCGTTAGAGGCTTCTCCTTCAGCTTCACCATAAGCAAGGCCACTTCTACAGCGCGGTCTAACTGAGACTTGGATACGGGCACCGAGAAATGCAGCTTGTCAGTACCGACCACAATGGGCTTGTTGCTGCTGATATTGGGCTCAGGCTCCCGCTGCAATTTGCTGGTACTCGATTTTTTGCCTGCCGCAACACGACTCCGGCGAAGCGCCTTGACGGGGCGTTGATCATCCGTGTCCAGCACATGCAGTGAGTGGCCTGCACTGCGGGCTGGTGTGACCTTGCCGCTCTTGGCTTTGATGGTGCCATCGTACATTGAGCTACTGGTCTTACCTGCAGGTTCATCTGCCTCATACAGATCATTGAAGTAATCATCAACATCTAGGTTATGACTACCAATGAATCTACTCCCATTACTACTACGTATAGTGTTCTTATTGGTGTGTTTTTTCACGGTCTTCTTCATGTTGAAATCCATTAAATTGGGCAGTTGAGGCACCCGTTGACTGTGTTGTGAGCCTCAACAGCACGAAGTTGTTTGTCGAGTGGCTATTGACCTAACGGTCGTTGGCGTTTGTGATGCCGGAACGATCAATTCAGAGTCACATTGACGAAAACTGCATTGACGTATTGCCAAAGGCGATGTTTTGCAGCGACTTTGAACACCAAGCTAGCGGTCGTTGGCACTTTCTGAAATTAGCCACCGCAATATGGCTTTTGAATTCCCAAAAGGTTGTGACCCCGAACACCAGCATCTCGCCAGCATCCGGGGCACCTGATTCAGGTGGAAAGCGACGTGACCGGGAACTCACTCCATTCGCGGCCAAGAATCACACGACCAGCGGCCTTCTTGCCGACCCGTGCCATCGGAATCTCATCGCCGTTGGCCTTGAATACCGGAATCGTGCGATAGGTCTTTCCATCACCGCTAACACGCTTCAAGGGCACGTAATCGCCCCATTGCTTGTAGAACACTGGTGTTCCCGTGTCTTGGCATTGCTCAATCAGGCTTTTCGCCCACAGCGGATTCATGGGGCGTGAATGACCACCAGCTTCGCCACCGGCAATGACCCAATCAATCTTGGCACCGTTGGCCGCTGGCTGAAGGTACTTGCGAATGTCCACTGGCCCCAGCAGCGGTTCGCAGGACAGGAAACGTACTGCCGCACGGTCGTGCTCCAGCAGATAGCGAATACGCTTGTCGGCTGCGTCTTGATTTTCAACGCTTGTACCCAGCCACAGGTTGGGTGGGTAGTCGAAATCCTTTGGCAGCAGCTTCTTGATGTTCTGCGGGCGCTTGGTCAGCACCAACCAGTCCAATGCAGGCGTATCGTCGATGAGGTCGAATACCCGTTGGCGCGGTTCGATCAAGTCAGGGCGGTTTTCAAACACATCAGCCATCGAAGCGCAGAACACCTTATGGCGTTCTCCGGCTTCTTCGGCTTTCTTGTTCCACTTGAGTGGCTGCCTCCAGTTGCTTTCGCTTAAATGGCGACGATCTGCATGCGGCCCCCATACGTCGTGCCCCATGCGGTTTGCCCATGAGTTGGCGTAGCAGTGATCACAACCTTCGCTGACCTTGACGCAGCCCCACCATGGATTAAAAGTTTTTCCAGCTTTTCCCGTCCATTCGATTTTTGTAAATTCAGCCATGCTAATTTCCTGATTGGTTACTGACCAAGGCAAGCGGACAAAGCTCCGCCCAGCGGACTTGTTCTGTCCGTTTTTGTCGTGGTCTATGGTTTAGTAAATGGATGCCGTTAGGCGGCACCGAAATCATTGAGTGCATCGCCGGGCGTTGCGACGATTGCGCAAGTTGCGATGCCCTGTTGCAACGATTTATCTAGATTTGCTCAGATCAACATTCCTCATCGTCGTCATCGTCGTCATCGTCATCGTCATCGCATTGAACGTCATCAAGCTCGTTAGCTTCGGCCACCCGATTTGATTTGGACAAGTAACTGTCGCGGATAGCCCCACCTTCATCAAAGCAACGCAGGTGTGCGAGCATTTTTTCCAGCCAGTCCTCCGACTTCACCACTGGTTCATTGCGTGGCAGCTTTTGCAATGTGCGCGTCACGGTTGACGGGTGAACTTTCAAGGCTTTGGCAATATCCACATTGGCACGGCCTGCACATTGCAAGTACCACATGGCACGATCCCGAAGTTCGGTACTTACAAAAGCTGAGAACTTGTGTTGGATGCGTCGATTCGCATAGCTGATACTGCACATGGTTTGCCCCATGCCGAAGCGGCGCAACCCCTTCAGACTTTCACATTCAAACACCATGGCAGTGTCTTGGTCAAAGTCTGGTACTGCTTCCCGAACACCGAAATATTCCTCACACACATTGGGAAGTTCGGTATCGTCAAACCCATCGGGATTGGTAAAAATTGCGATCAACAGCACATCTGAAGCTGCTGCCTCTTGCCGAAAATGGCCGAGCGTATCTGCAAACAACATGCTGTTGGTATTGGTAACTGGCTGACCAAAAACGATGGCTGTCTTTTGACCAGTTTTTCCTGCCTCACGAATCTTGCTAGTCAAAATTCCTGACGCCTCATCGCTGCAAAAATTGAAGTTGCTCTTGCGACTATCGACCATCACAATTTCATGTTCAACCCCTTCTGGCGGTGCCCCGCAGAAATTGCGGTACGCCTGAATGCTATTTTGCTGATAGCGATTTCCGGGATACATTGATATGACCTTGTTGCGGCCACCGAAGCTTGGCCCGAGGGCGTCGCTGTCGTTCATCACCAGATCATTCACTACCAAACGAGCGTCAGCAGCGATGTCTTGATTGTTTGCGCCAAAGATGACGAAACCGGACGACACAGCCATATGTTGAGGAAAGCGGTTTTTCATGCCAACTCTCCTTGCTTTTGGTCACGTTGACTGATAAGGTGAGCAATGTGGTTTTGCACCTCGCTCAAGGGCCACGCGACCATGCGGGGGCCAATCTTGACGCCAGCCTTGAACTGCTGCGCCGCGATACGGTTATATAGGGTACTGTTCGACCAGCCGGTCATCCTCAGCACCTCGCGCTTGCGGATAAGCGCATCCTTCAAAATTTGCTCCATAGTGGGCTCCAAAAAGTTACTTAAGCTTTCGGAGAGCCTCGTCAGACTCGCCTGCATCGTGGAAAACCTCGTCAGATTTCCCTGAACGATGAAGCGAGTTTCTGGCTGAATTTGAGCTAGGGCCGATGGATTCATCATGGATTCATCGGGAATCCATGAGGGCGGCAGACACTACTGTGGTGCGCTATTTATGCACGTTGACAGAGGGTGGCAAGCGCAAAGGTGCAAGGCCCATACCCATGTCAAGTAAGTCTTCGATAGCATCAGGACTCATGCCGCGTGTTGAACGAATCTCGTGACGATCAAGATGTTTGAGTATCTTGTTGACAACGATCCCTCGCTGTGCGGTATCCGCGTCAGCCCAGCCTCCCATCTCTTGCTCCACGACGATGTACAGCAAAGCCATCAAGATTTTGCTGGCCTTTGTTTCATTGGCTTGTTCTTGCGATTTTTTAGGAAGTGTTGATTGCTCACTTGCCTCGAATTTTGGGATTGAGGTATTGTCTGGAGTTGCCGCATGCGCCAGCAACGTTTGCAGTTGGGCAAACTCTGGTGGCAAAGGTGTATGTTTACGAACGTTCACCACGAATGCAGTGGCGCTTGCGGCATCGACGCGAACGAATTTCAAGTCCTTCTTATTGCCTATGCGGGAAATGTTGGCTGGCTTGGTAGGGTCATAGTAAATGCCGCCACCACGCTTCGGTGACAGCGCATCGCACATGGCCGTTACCAGCCTAAGGTACGCGGCTGCCCATTCTGAATCAAGCTTTCGTCTGGCCGTGACGCCCTTAGAGACGGGGTCTATGCCCATTGCCAATGCGGCGATTTCCCAGAGTGGGCGCACAGCATTATCTGTTTGCTTGTCCCAGTCTGGCTTTGCAAACGCCAGATCGACGTGAAGAGCGTCCGTACCATCGCTTACGACAGAGGCTGGCAACGGTTTGCGTGACCGTGAGCGTGTTGACGCCGTTGCTTCACGACCCTGGGCAGGCGTCATTTCCGCAGCTTTTGCCGAGGGAGTCGAACGGTTTGGTGTCTTTGATGTTGCCATGCTACTTGCTCTCTCTTCCAAGAATGCCCACCATCTTAGACATTCTTGTACTCGCCGACTGTCCAGCATCGCCTAACGCCATCCATCGGAAAACAAGTTGTTTTCGGACACCGCTCGGACATGAGGGCAAAAATCAAACGCACAAAGAAAAACAGCCTAGAGGCTTTTGGCTTCTAAGCTGTTGATCTACAACGATTAAATTGTGGTGCGGCTGGCAGGAGGGTTTTCCACCAATCGCGCCAAAGTCGTTGATTCAGATCGTTTTTTCATCCTGAACGCCCGTCGATCTCAGGTTAAAAACGTGGGTTCCCCGTGTGGGTCACCCGCTGAACCGCGATCCTATCATGGCTTGTGGCGGCTGGTCGGGTCGGCGGATGCGGTGGCGGTTTTGGCTTCCTCTGCCCGTCCCCACTTGGAAGACGGGCGAAAGTCAAAAGGGCTGGGGATGCCCCCATGCGCGGCCAGTCGCTGCCGTTCGGCTTCCATCGCCCTTGCTTGGGCTTCTTGCGCCATGCGCTCCAATTCCACGGTCTGCGCCTTGAGCCATTGGGCAATGGCTCGCCCCACATCGTCCAAGATCTGTTTCATGGTTTTGGGGCTGCCGTCCTTGTTGGGCTTGCTGATGTGGAGCCTTATTGTTGCTCGTGCCTTGGGGTGTTGGTTCGGTGTCAGACGCTCAAAGGCGGGGCGGTGCTGGTCGATGGCGTAGGCCGTCTTTCCGTCCAAAATCTTCGCGTCCAGAATCTGCAAGGATTTTTCACCGTCACGGATGCCGTGAACCGTTTTTTCTCGGTCGGCGCGTCGGGCTTCAAAAGCGGCGCTGGCGTTTTTGAGCTTCGGGCCGATCTTCGGCTCGCCCTTCGGGGTGGGCACAAAGTCGGGCGCGACTTTTTGAACGTGGGTCAGGTAAAGCGCCTTCGCGTTTTTCAGCCAGTCCGCGCTTTCCTTTTTGCTGGTGGCATACGTCGGCTTGGGGTTCTTGCGGCTGAAAAAATCCTTGGCCGTCTGACCTTCTTTCAAACCCCGTTCTGAAAACATCAAATGCGCGTGGGGGTTGCCGTCGCCCTTGTCATGGATGGCAAGGCGGTAGGCGTGTTTGTCTTTGAGTAGGTCGTCCGTGAAGGTCTGCGCCCATGCCGTTTTGTCCGTGGCTTCGCGGGGAATGGCAATGATCAGGCTGCGATAACTGCGCCCGTTGGCTCGCTCCAGCTCGTCGGCTTTTTTGAAAAACTCCAGTCCGTCCTTCGCCACACTGGCGGGGATGTTCTTGTCCATGACGGCTTGAACTTCGGTCTTGTCGGCGTGGCGATCCAGTCCGCTGATATAGGCGGCGTGTTTACCGCCTGCGCCTGTGCCTGCGGTGCCTGTTCGGGTTGCCAAATAATTCGTTGCCATAGAACAGATTACGGGATCGATCCCCGCTTTGGCAAGGTGTGGGCAAGCCTTCACTTGGGGGCTTCGCGCCCCCAAACCCCCGCGAACGCCTGCGGCGTTCCTTTTGGGTTTTTGTCCAAAAGGCAAGGGAGCGAAGCGACCCCCAAGCCCACGAAGTGGGCGCTTTGGTCTTGGGAGTCCAGAGGGGCGCAGCCCCTTTGGCGCAAAGGAGGGTTTGCTCGCGCAGCGAGAAACCCGTATTGCGCATGGGGTGAAATCCCCATGACCCCCGCGCCCGTCAATCACGACTTCTAGGAGGGATGCGGGCTGACTTTTTGAACCGCTCGCATCCGCTCGCTGGGAGGGATCACGCTCGCTGGCGCTCGCTCATTGAAGGAAAGACAAAAGCGCGATGTTGACTTTCAGGCCGCGATCCCATTAAGTGGATTTGAAGGAGATCGACAACATGGCGACATTGGCACAGATTCAGGAATTGGAAAAAAGACGCGCAGAAATGGCAAAGAAAATTTCTGCAGCCAAGAAAAGTTTGCACGGGCAAGAAAAAGCCGCCGAGACGCACGTCAAGGCGGCAATTGGTGGGGCAGTGATCGCATTATTGGCGACCCTGCCCGCTACGATTCGCCACGCGATTTTGACGGCGGCGGATCAGGGTGTTCAAAAACACGGCTTGGGGCGTGAAAAGTTTGAAGCCTTGAAAGCAAAATTTATAAAGCCCATTGAAAAATTAATGTAGTGTTATCTGTTCTGGGTGATTTCTTCAATCTTGACAACCTCATGAAGATCATGGCCATCATTCATTCTTCGTGATTTTTGTATTGCAATCTGCTCCGCCTCGGCCTTGGAATCGGCAGAGATTGGCGAATGATTGAAAGTTGCCCAACCTCCAGAAACTTTGCTGGATCGGTGTTTGGTAGTTATTAAGTATTGCATAGATATTTCAGAAAGACTTGATAGGCCCTTTGGAAGGATTGCCTTCCTTGAAAATTGCATCCAAGGACGACAAAGCCCCTCTGCACGCAAGCTCTAGTGCTTGGTCATTCAAAAATAAATTGGGCTTTGCTGAAAATTTGAAAGATTGTGCAACCCTCTTCCATTTTGTGTCCGCTGATTCCTTGAGAACAGGCCTTAGATGATCCTGTATGAACTTGATTTTATTTTTTGAGTCCTGATATTCTAAATTGGTAATAAACCCAACAGTAAAGCCCAATCTATCTTTATAGCATTGCTCAACTGTCATGAATTTATCGAAAGCCGCATCAAGCTGTCCATCTGGTGAAGCAGCATATTGTTGCCTTTCTTTGATTTTTTGTTCTTCAGCGTGTCGCTCTTTATTTCTTTGATTAAATGAAGCTAGTCCGCCAGAGTGCTGAGCATCCCCAGATTTTTGAAAATTTGAAATTTGATTTTGAAAATTATCCTCGATTGGATTTTGTATCTGAGCAATTAATGCATCTGCATTTTTTGATGAAAATGCAATAAATGATGCCAGTTGATTATTAGGCACATCGCCATTTAGGATTTTATCGACCTCATCAATAATTCGACCATTCTTGCCAATATCTTTTAGAGTAGTACCAAGAATAAAGTTTGCAGCCGTTACGAGATCTCTGTTTTCCGCCGTAAGCTTCTTCTTGCGATCCGTACCTTTCGATTTTAAATAATCTCTTAAATTCCCAGAGAAAATCATCAATTCAGATGACAAAGCGCAGTCATTTAATTCCTTGATGTATTTCGCATAAATTTTCGCGAGAATAAATCGTTGCTCTATGGGTGTGCTGCTATTTTTAGTCGCAATCCCTGTAAAGCCTGCATGAATTTTTCTACTTAATGCACGATCTGGCCCATCTAGAAATGGGGCGATCGCCTGATCATATGAATTCAAAAATTCCTGATTTTCAAATAGATTCACATAGTCATTTTTTTGAATCAACAGAATCGCGCCAATACGATCATCATATCTTTTTGCCCATTGGCTGAGTTTTATTTTTTCGCACGTGGATTCTTTTTCATTTGTGGAGCTTTCGTTTTGTCCCCACGCATTAAAAAAGCAAACCAAACCAAAAATCAATAGCGCAGATTGTTTCCAGCGTTTCATATGTACTTCTCCCTGCGAAAAAATCGAAATTTTATCACGGGGGATTGCGCGAACTGTCCACGGCTGAACCTGTGGGGAACCCCGCTGCTGCCCTTTGGCAAGCATGGGCGGGGTTGTCCATAGGCGGGCGAAGCCCGAGCGGTGGGCAGTGGGTTAGAAGGTCAAGGCATCTTCTGTGCCCTGCTCCTTGGCTCGGTCGGCGACGATCTGGTATGCGGTGGACTCCTTCACACTCCGCAAACTTTCTTTGCTCATGATCGTGGGGTTCACGAACAGGCTGCCCGCTGGTGATTGGATCAACAGTTCAGCGGCCAACAAGCGTTGGATTGACCTGGATACCTGCGGGCGGTGAATCTCTATGCGCTCGGCGATCTCTTGGTGCGTCAGGTGAACGACATTGCCAAGGCTGACAAAATCCAAAATAGCCAGCATGACCTTTAAATCGGTCAAGGTGAGTTGTTGATTGACCACCAGCCGAATGAACGACTGGTAGAACAAAATCACAAAAGGTTCGTTAGTTTTGGCTGTGCCTTTGCCGACAAAAACCGTGATTTCCTTGTCGCCAAGGTTTTTGACTTGTGAAACCGCCTCTTTCACGTTGTCAAACTTTGTGCGCTGCTTGCTGTGGGTGTTTTTTGTTGCCATAAAATCTGCTCCTCAAAGTTGGTATTACTTCAAGTAAGCAGATCGATACCAGAATGTCAAGGGGCGATGGTATGCCACAGATTACCATTTGGTATGCGCCAGATTACCGACTTTGTAATCTGGGCGATACCATTTGGTATGCGCTCGCATACAATGCACCCCAAAAAAATTCAATAAAATCAACGACTTAGAAAAACTCCTCTAATCTAGGATTCTCATTCTTTTTCTTTTTGGTTCTTTTTCTTTGTTGTTCCGTTTGGTTGGTATCACCTGAGTGCCATCTATCCTGATTCAAGCATCGGCATTTGTTTTGCGTTTTGCCTTGGCCTCTTGGTGTCGCTTCTGGCTGTCCTGCTCCATCTTCCACCGTTGGTAGAACATCCTGAACGTGGGGTCTCTGGCTTTTACGCCGTCAAAGGTCATGGGGTAGGCCAGTTTGCCCAACGTGTCGGCCAGCGCCTGTAATCCCACGTCGTGCGTGTACGTGCCAAAGTGAACGGTTTGGCCTGCCTCGCCTCGGTGGCCTGTCAATTGCATGACGTGGGCGATATTCGCGCCCGTGGCGTGTAAGCGGGTGATGACGCTGTGCCTGAAACTGTGAAACACCTTGCGGTCGTCTTTGATGCCGCGCTTGTCCAGCAGTTTGGAGAACTGCAGCCCTGCGTTCTTGCCCCTGCCGTTTGCGCCGTCCACCAAGTGCGGAAACAAAAATTTGTAGCCCATGCCCTTGACGTGCTGGGCGTAGTCCATGAAGCCCAAAGCCTGTAGCGTCGGGTGAACGGGGATCAAACGCCTTGCGTCGGCTGTCTTGCCGCCTTCGATTTGAAAGCAGGGCACGCCGTCCACCGTCTTGACGTTGGCGGCGGTGAGGCTGGCGATTTCTTCGCGTCGTGCGCCACTGAACAGGGCGACAACGGGCAGCCAGTAGTGATCTGGCTTTTTCATCAAGGCGGGGTAGTCGCTGGCAAAAATGGCCTTCACCTCGTCATTGGTGAACGGCTCGTAGTGTTCAGTTTTGGCGGCCAGTTTGTCCTTGTTGGCAATGAACAAGCCTTCGACGGGGCTTTTGTCGCTGGCTGTGTAGTGGCCGTGGCGGATCGCCCAGTTGAAAAAGTCGTTGACCTGCCCCAGTCGTTTGTTGATGCGGTTGGCCTTGATGCCGCGCTTGAGGTCGGCGGTTTTCCATTGCACCAGTTCGGGCTTGGTGTACAGGTTCAGGTCAAGGTCGCCAAAAACGTCGGTGAAGTCTTTGTAGGTTCTGCCCTTTTCCACAATCGTTTGTGGGGCGTTGGTGTGTTGCTTCTCGGCCAGATAAGCCTTGACGGCCTCGGAAAAGGGCATAGAACGGGCTACAAGGCGTTTTGGGGCTTCGGCAAGGGGTTGGGTTGTCCTGCCCGCGTTCATGGCCTCTTGTAGCGGCGGCAACGCACCGTAAATCGATTTATAGGATTCGATGGCCTGCATCATCCGCGCGAAGTCCTCGGGGCCGTCCGACTTCATCACTCCCCGCGACAAGTCCAGTTCAAACTTGGCGGCAAAGTCTTCAAAGTTGGGGAGGTGGTCGGGCTTCTTGGTCGTCATGCGGCGTTGGCTTCTCTTTCGTTCATAGGCTTCGTTGAACTGTAAGGCCAAAACGCGGGCAATTTCGGGGGACTTGGTGCGCAGGCTGTGCGATGCCTCGCGGCGCTTGCCTGCTTCGTCTGACCAGACTACGCGCAAGCAGTACACGCCCAAACGGTTGACCTTCAGGCGGGGGACTCGGATCATGTGGGACACCCAGGTGGGACACCGACAAGACCCAGAAATGAAAAAAGACCGTTGACGAATCAACGGTCTTTCCCATGTTGGTGCGGCTGGCAGGAATTGAACCCACGACCC